>NZ_JBFUGJ010000002.1:0-80253 GCF_056402975.1 Mesorhizobium sp. P3_A9
GCTTGCGGAACAGGGACAGGGCAGGCAGTGCTATCAGCGCCCGCACCAGCGTGCGGCGTGACATTTTTTTGAAGAAACTCATGACAGGTCTCTCGTACAGGGGCTTCGATGCGCGCATGACATTCCCCGAACGGCACACGCATCGTCACAGAGGCCAGTATCGTGCCAAGCCTGGTCTCAAGGCAGTGAAAATGCGGGCAAGCGGCACAACCGAATGCAAACAAAGTTAGAATTTTCTTAACGGGCAAGGTGTGCTGGACCGCCCGGCTCACGCGGCCGCGGAAATGTCCGTATCGAGGATCGTCAGGTTGCGGCCGCGATGCTTGGCCTGGTAGAGGCGCCGGTCCGCGGCGCGCATCAGTTCCGAGACGTTGATGTCCTCGCCGCAGACGGTGCCGCCGATGCTGACGGTCAGCGGAATGGTCCGTTCGTCAACCGGCCGGAAGCGGATCAGCTCGACCTCGCGGCGAATGCGCTCGGCAACGCGTTTGGCCTCCTTTTCGGTGGCGCCGACCAGAAACGCGCCGAACTCCTCGCCGCCGATGCGGCCAAGCACGTCGCCGCTGCGCACGCCGCGCTCGATGGCGCTGGCGATCAGCAGCAGCGCGTCGTCGCCGGTCAGGTGGCCGAAGCTGTCATTGATCTTCTTGAAATGATCGGCGTCGATGATCAGCAGCGCACCACGGTCGGACTTGCGCCGGGAGCCGTCGAGCGCGGCAAAGAAACTTTCCCGGTTGAGCATGCCGGTCATGTCGTCGCGGCTGGCCTTCTCCGCCAGGCGGCGGTGCGCCGCGGCAAGCTGGGCGTGGGCTCGGGCAAGTTCGCGGTGCGCGTTTTTCAGCCTGTCGCTCTGCCAGAAGGTGCTGACGCAGGCCACCCATGCAAGCACCAGCGGGCAGAGTGTGGAGGTCAGCCAAATGGTTCGGTTGATCGGGAATCCAAGGGCCGGAACGATGATCAGCGTCAGAAGAAGCGAAGCGGCGACGGAGGCGAAAGCGATAGCGGCGGATTTCAGAATTATGGTGTTCATCGCTGGCTCCCCACAAGACTGTCTCTGTGCCAGCAAGCCCTGAAGGCCACCTTTCCCGGTTGCTTAAAATTTGAATCGTGCGGCCATTTCTGCCACTGAAAGCGCGTGGAAGTTGTGGATAAAGTCTCTTTCAGAATTTCCGTTTCATGCCATAAGGAGCGCATGACCACGCTGCCTGATCCCGCTCGCTTCGCCCATGTCACTGACTGGGTGTTCGACCTCGACAACACGCTCTATCCGCATCATTCGAATCTGTTCTCGCAGATCGACGTCAAGATGACCGCCTATGTCGGGGAACTGCTGGCGCTGCCGCGCGAGGAGGCGCGCAAGCTGCAGAAGGAGCTCTATCGCGAATATGGCACGACGCTGAATGGGCTGATGACGCGCCACGGCATCGACCCCGACGATTTTCTCGAGAAGGTGCATGACATCGACTATTCATGGCTCGTGCCCGACCCTGTTCTCGGCACCGCCATCCGCCAGCTTCCCGGCCGCAAGTTCATCTTCACCAATGGCGACCGCAGGCACGCCGAGCGCACCGCGCGCCAGCTCGGCATCCTCGACCATTTTGATGACATCTTCGATATCGTCGCCGCCGGCCTCAACCCCAAGCCCGCGCGCCAGACCTACGAGAAGTTCGCCGCACTGCACGCCGTCACCGGCCACAATGCGGTGATGTTCGAGGATCTCGCCCGCAACCTGGAGGTGCCGAAGTCGCTGGGCATGACCACGGTGCTGGTGGTGCCGCGCAATTTCGAGCCGACCTTTGCCGAGATCTGGGAGCGCGACCCTGCGCAGGAGGATGACGTCGATTACGTCACCGACGATCTGGCGGGGTTTCTGACGGGGATAGTCGCCGGGGCAGTAGGGCAGTAGGGCAGTAGGGCAGGCGCTCTCAGCCCCTGATTCCCGGATCTATTTCCCCTACTGCCTTACTTCCCTACTCCCTTACTCCCCTAATTTGTAGAACCGGCTGATAATCCCCCAGGCCTCATCCGCGGTGTCGACGAAATCGATGATGTCCTGGTCGCCGGGGCTGATCGTGCCTTGCTCGGCGAGGAAGTCGAGATCGATCGCGCGCTTCCAGAACGACTTGCCGAACAGGATCACCGGCACGCGCTCCATGCGTCCGGTCTGGATCAAGGTCAGCGTCTCGAAGAACTCGTCCATCGTGCCGAAGCCGCCGGGAAACACCGCAACCGCCTTGGCGCGCATGACGAAATGCATCTTGCGGATGGCGAAATAGTGGAAGTTGAAACAGAGCTCCGGCGTCACATAGATGTTCGGCGCCTGCTCGTGCGGCAGCACGATGTTGAGCCCGATCGACGGCGCGCCGACATCGTCGGCACCGCGATTTCCCGCTTCCATCACGCCGGGACCACCGCCGGTCACCACGACATATTCGCGGTAGTATGAGGCGGCCGACTGCTGCGAGCACAGGCGAGCGAATTTGCGCGCCTCCTCGTAATATTTGCTGTTTTCCTCGAGGTTCTTCCTTTGCGTCTCGTTCTTGGCCGCCCAGGCTTCGCCTCCGGGTTCCGGCAGGCGCGCGCCGCCAAACAGGATCACGGTCGAACGGATACCGCGCTCGGCCAGGATCATTTCCGGCTTCAAAAGTTCGAGCTGCAGACGCACCGCGCGCAATTCGCGCCGCGTCATGAAGTCGGGATCGTTCCAGGCAAGCCGATAGGTCTCGGCCCGCGTCTGCGGCGTGTCCGGCACGCTTTTCGACCGCTCCAGATCCTCGTCCGAATGCGGCAGCGGCGTCCACCCCGCCTTTTCCATAGGAGTCATAACTACCCGTCCAATTCCCTTAACTGCGCCGTCCCGTGACGCACACGCGATTGACCCCCATTGAGCCTTAACATAAGCAGGTTCCGCAAAAGTGTGCGGCGGTTTTGCGACAAGAACCTGCTACATGCAAAGACCCAGGCAGGCAAAGCCTGCCAGGGGTCCGCGCGACTTTCAAAACAGGTTAAGGCGTAGCCCCTTAACAGCTTGGTAATGGAGCGAATTCATGTCGAAGCCCGATCTGGCGAGCCTCGAAAAGACCATCGAGAAGGCCTTCGAGGAACGCGACACGATTTCGACCGCGACCCGCGGCGAAACGCGCGATGCTATCCAGTCGGCGCTCGACCTGCTCGATCACGGCACGGTGCGCGTCGCCGAGCGCCAGGCGGACGGCAAGTGGCATGTCAACCAATGGCTGAAGAAGGCGGTGCTGCTGTCCTTCCGGCTCAACCCGATGGAGATCATCAAGGGCGGTCCGGGCGAAGCCGTGTGGTGGGACAAGGTGCCGTCGAAGTTCGATGGCTGGAGCGCCGTCGATTTCGAGAAGGCGGGTTTTCGCGCGGTGCCGTCGTCGATCGTGCGCCGCTCGGCCTATGTCGCCCCGGGCGCCGTGCTGATGCCGTCATTCGTCAATGTCGGTGCCTATGTCGATACGGGCACCATGGTCGACACCTGGGCTTCGGTCGGCTCCTGCGCCCAGATCGGCAAGAACGTGCACCTGTCAGGCGGCGTCGGCATCGGCGGCGTGCTGGAGCCGATGCAGGCCGGCCCCACCATCATCGAGGACAATTGCTTCATCGGCGCGCGTTCGGAAGTCGTCGAGGGTTGCATCGTGCGCGAAGGCTCGGTGCTCGGCATGGGCGTCTTCATCGGCCAGTCGACCAAGATCGTCGACCGCGCCACCGGCGAAATCTTCTATGGCGAAGTGCCGCCAAATTCCGTCGTCGTCGCCGGCTCGATGCCCGGCAAGCCGTTTCCAAACAACGAGCCTGGCCCCAGCCTCTACTGCGCCGTCATCGTCAAGCGGGTCGATGCCAAGACCCGCTCCAAGACCTCGATCAACGAGTTGCTGCGCGATTGATATTTTCGCAAAGCGGGCGCACCTTCCGCCGGCGCGACAATCGGTCGCGCTGATTCACATGGAGGGGTGACATGGACTGGAAATATCTGCTGACCAGCTACGAGGGCCGCATCAACCGCGGTAAATTCTGGGCTTGCGTGGGTGTGATTTTCGTCGGTGCGATTGTCGCGATGATTCTCGACAATATCCTCGGCACGACATTCAACAGCATGCCTTACGGCTTTATCTATGTGCTATACACGCTCGCCATGCTCTATTCGATCTTCGGCATCTACGCCAAACGCTGGCATGACCGTGGCAAGTCCGGTTGGTGGACGCTGATCGCCCTCGTGCCCTTCATCGGCGCCATCTGGCTGCTGGTTGAGCTAGGAATTCTCGAAGGCACCAAGGGTGCCAATCAATACGGACCGGACCCGCTTGCCTGACAGATCGGATCTCACCTGGCTTTTCTTCAAAACATCGGGCCGCGTCAGCCGCGCGGCCTATTTTCTTGGCGGGCTGCTGGTCGCCATCATCCAGGCATTCCCGCTCTACCGCTTCACGCTGGTGCCGGAAGGCTCGGCCGAGAGCAACATGTGGTCGTTCATCTTCTTCATCGCCTTCATCGCCTCGCTGTGGTCGAACATCGCACTGGCGGTGAAACGCCTGCATGACCTCGACAAGCCGGGTATTGCCGCACTGATCCTGTTCGTGCCGGTCGTCTCGATCGTCGCCTTTCTTGTGTTGTGCCTGTTTCCAGGGCAGCCTGGGCCCAACCGCTATGGCCGGCACACCAACGAGCCGGCGCAACCCTGAGGATCGATCGGACATGCGCTACCGCACGCTTGATCCGAAACTGATCATCGACACCGCCGAGCGGCTTGAGGAGCGCGTTGCAGAACGGTTTCCCCAGGCCGGACTGCGTGGCGTCGCCGCCGAACTGGTGTCGCTGTCGCGCGATCTGGCCAAGGCGGCTCAGGCGCTCGAGGCGCCGATCTGGTGGCTGCGCGGGCTGATCATCGCCGCCGTCGTCGCCGGCGCGCTGATCTTCCTGTTCGTCGGCACCATCCTGCCGCTCATTCACATCTCCCAGGCCGACGATGCGGTGCAATCAGTGCAAGGCATCGAAGCCACGATCAACATGATCATCCTTGCCGTGCTCGGCCTGCTGGCGCTGATCCGCACCGAGGAGCGTATCAAGCGCAAGCGGGTGTTCCGCCAATTGCACGGCCTGCGCTCGCTGATCCATGTCATCGACATGCACCAGCTGACCAAAGATCCGGCAGCACTTTCGGCCAGTTTCAGGCCGACGGCGCATTCGCCCGCCCGCATCACCAATGCCGCCGACCTGGCGCGCTACCTCGACTATTGCTCCGAAATGCTGTCGATCACCGGCAAGATCGCCGCGCTCTTCGCCCAGTCGGTCAATGATGACGTCGTCATCGACGGCGTCAACGACATCGAGAACCTGGCGTCCAACCTGTCGCGAAAGATCTGGCAGAAGATCACGCTGATCGAGCGCCACCCGGCGGCGCAACCTGTTCCGGCGTCAGGCCCGGCGAGCCCAGCCGCGCCGCCTCAGCCGCGCGCACCAAAGCGGTAACGCTTTTCAGGAGCGGCGCCGGCGTACCCGTTTTTTCGGCGAGGCCGATCACCGCCCCCTGCAACTCGCCGATCTCCGTCGGCCGGCCGCGCTGCAGATCGTCCCACATCGACGAGCGGGCCTCGGGGTCGATCGCCAGCATGCGCCGCGCCAGCAGTTTGAACAGCCAGTCCGGCAGCCGGAGCACCTTCGGCAGCAGCGCCGGCCGCAGCCCGGCGACGCGCGCCGGCTCGATATCGGAGGCTTTCATCGCCAGCAGGGCCTCGTCGATCTGGCCGGCCAGGATCAACCGCCAGCGGCGATCGGCGAGTTCGCTCGCCAGCGGCAGGCCCGACAGCGCCACCAGCGCGTTGTTGAGATTCATCAGAAGCTTGCCCCACAGCACAGCCTTCATGTCGCCATGCGTCTCGACCGCCAGTCCTTCGACATCAAGAAGACTGGCGACATCGAGAAGGCCGGCAAGGCCGGCGCCGCCGTCCTCGATCATCACCTTGCCGTCGCTGGCGCGGTGGACGCGCAGCGGTAGGTCGCCGTCCGGCGATTGCACCACATTGAACGGCACCATGCCGGCCAGCACGGTTCGCTGGCCAAGCCCGGATCGCAGCCTGTCGGCATTGTCGACGCCGTTCTGCAGGCTGATCACCACGGCATCGGGGCGGGCATGTGCCTTGATCAGCGCTGCCATCTCCTGCGTCGCACCACTCTTGACGGTCACCAGGATCACGCCCGCCTTCGGCAAGGCGGCGGACGGATCGGCGGTGATCCCGAGCCCGTCCGGCTTGACCAGGCGATCGCGGCCTTCAAGGTCGCTGATGCGCAATCCACCCTGCCGCAGCGCGGCCTCGATGCGCTGCCGGGCCAGCAGAATCACCTGCCGCCCGGCAAGCGCCAGGCAGCCGCCGACATAGCAGCCAATGCTGCCGGCGCCGGCGATGACGATCCGCTTTTCCCCGTCTGCCATCTCTTGCTCCGCACCTGTCCGCAACTATACGACATGAAAACCATAATGTCGGCGGCATCGTCTGCCATGGGGCTGGCCTCTATGTCTGGCCGTGACAGGCCTTCCGCTTTCGACTATCGCTTTTGCCATGACGCTGCCGACAGACCCCGCCGAAAACCTTGCCGCCCTCATCCGTTGTGCCTCGGTGACACCAGCCGAAGGCGGTGCGCTGAGCGCGCTGGAAACGATGCTGAAGCCGCTCGGCTTCCTGGTCGACCGGCCGGTGTTTTCGGAAGACGGCACGCCCGACATCGAGAACCTCTATGCAAGGCGGTCCGGCAACGGCCCGCATCTGATGTTCGCCGGCCATACCGATGTCGTGCCGGTTGGCGACGAAGCCGCCTGGACGCATCCGCCCTTCGCCGCCGAGATCGCCAATGGCGAAATGTATGGCCGTGGTGCGGTCGACATGAAGGGCGGCATTGCCTGTTTCATTGCTGCCGTGGCGCGCCATGTCGAGACGCATGGCGGCCCCAAGGGCTCGGTCTCGCTGCTGATCACCGGCGACGAGGAAGGCCCCGCCATCAACGGCACTGTCAAGCTGCTCGAATGGGCGGCTTCCAAAGGCGAGAAATGGGATGCCTCGATCGTCGGCGAACCGACCAACCCCGATGCGCTCGGCGACATGATCAAGATCGGCCGCCGCGGCTCGATGTCCGGTTCGATCACTGTCAATGGCCGCCAGGGCCATGCCGCCTATCCGCAACTTGCCGACAATCCGGTGCGCGGGCTGATGAGCCTGGTCGACGCCTTGCTGCATCCCGTCTTTGACAAGGGCACGAAGGATTTCCAGCCGACCAACCTGGAGGTCACCTCCATCGATGTCGGCAACCCGGCCACCAATGTCATTCCGGCCAAGGCCACCGCGACCTTCAACATTCGCTTCAACGATACCTGGACGGCCGAGACCGTGCAGGCCGAAATCCACAACCGCCTCGACCAGGCAGCCAAGCGCAAGAAGTACCGGCCGGGCAAGAAGACGCCGGTTGATTACGACCTTGTCTGGCGCGACAGGCCAAGCCATGTCTTTCTGACCCGTGACGACAAGCTCGTCGACACGCTTGCCGGCTCGATCAAGGCGGCGGTCGGCAAGGAGCCGACGCTGTCGACCTCCGGCGGCACATCGGATGCGCGCTTCATCAAGGATTACTGCCCGGTGGTCGAGTTCGGCCTGGTCGGCAAGACCATGCACATGGTCGACGAGCGCGTCGCCATCGCCGATCTCGAAACGCTGACGCGGATCTACCAGCGCTTCATCGAAGACTGGTTCGGGCGGGGCTGAGCAGCATGCTTACGGCGGACGAAACCCAAGCTTCGCTGATCGGCGCCTGGCGGCTGATGCTCGGCAAGGCCGACGGCCTGCGCCTGCTCGACCTGTCGGCCGACGGCTTCTGGAATTCCTTCTTCGCCATCGTCGTTGCGGCACCGGCGTTGATCGTCGGCTGGGTCGGCATCGCCAACGAGATCGGCGATCCCGACGCCTTCGTCGGCCGTTTCGGGATGCTGATACGCCTGGCGACGGTCGATATTGGCTCCTGGGTGCTGCCGCTGATCGCGCTCGCTCTGGTCGCGCCGCGCGCCGGCATCGGCGGGCGCTTTGTCCACTATGTCGTCGCCAGCAACTGGGCCTCGGCCATCACCGCCTGGCTGATGCTGCCTTCGGCGCTGATCCGGCTTTTCCTGTCCTCGGCGAGCCAGATCTCGAGCATTGTGTCGCTGCTGCTGTTTGCCCTGTCGATGGTGCTGACCTGGCGTATGACCAACGCCACGATCGGCAAGGGCGCGGCAGTCGGCACCGCCGTTTTCACCGGCATGTTCATCGCTTCGTTGTTGGTGCTGTTCGGGTTGCAGATGCTGCTTGGCATCACCGTCCCCGATGATATCGGGGCTCAAAGCCTTTCCGGACTGTCCCCGGGGTAGGGGGCTCCTGGCTCTATTCCGAATAGAGCCCCCGGACTCTATTCTGAATAGAGCCTTCGGACTCTATTCAGGGATAATCGACACCAACGAGAAAAAGCCCGTCGGGCGGCGCCACCTGGCCGCAGGCAGCGCGGTCGCGTGCTTCGAGCGCAGCCTTGAGGTCGGCCGCGGTCCAGCCGCCATCGCCGACGCGCTTGAGCGAGCCGACCATCGAGCGCACCTGGTTGTGCAGGAAGGAGCGCGCCGAAGCCCTCACTTCGATCAGGTCACCGTGCCGGCTCACATCGAGCCGCTCCAGCGTCCTGATCGGGCTGTTGGCCTGGCACTGGGTCGAGCGGAAGGTGGTGAAGTCATGCCGGCCAAGCAGGGTTTTCGCTGCCTCATGCATGGCCTCGGCATCGAGCCGCTTCGGCACCCACCACACCTTGCCCTTGTCCAGCGCCGCGGGCGCGCGCCGGTTGAGGATGCGGTAGAGGTAATGCCGGCCAGTGGCCGAGAAGCGCGCATCGAAATCGTCGGGGACGATTGTCGCCTTCAGGATGGCGACATGCGCGCCAGCTGCCTGCAGATGGGCGTTGATGGCATCGCGCACCTTGTCTTCAGGCCATGCCTTGGCGAGGTCGACATGTGCGACCTGGGCGGTCGCATGCACGCCGGCATCGGTGCGGCCGGCGGCGCGCATCCGCACCGCCTCGCCACTGAATTTTTCGATGGCCTGCTCGATCGCCTGCTGCACCGAAGGCTGATCGGCCTGGTGCTGCCAGCCGGCAAACAGGCGGCCGTCATATTCGATGTCGAGGCGAAAACGCGGCATGCCGGAGCGCTATACGCACTCGCCTACGCGGCGAGTGCGGTGAAGGCGGAAGCGTAGACCAGCCGGCCGGCCTCCGGAGCGTCGCCCCAGGTCAACGCCTGCAGCGCTTCGCCCTGGTATTCGCTCTCGAACTTTTCGGCACGCGCATGGCTGTAGCCGAAACGGCCGTAATAGGCCGGGTCGCCTAGCACCACGGCCAGCGTCTCGCCGGCATCCCTGAGACGGATATGCGCCTCGCGGATCAGCGCGCCGCCAATGCCGCTGCCATGGAACGACGGCTCCACCGCCAGCGGCGCCAGCGCCACGGCCGCAAAGCTCTTGCCGCCATTGCTGACGAACAGCCGCGAAAACAGGATATGGCCGACCACCTGGCCGTCTTCTTCCGCCACCAGCTCGACGACGGCGTCGCCGCCAGTCACCAACGCGTCGACCAGCCCGGCCTCCGCCTGTTGGCCGAAAGCGTGTTCTTCGACGAGGCGAATGGCCTCGCGATCCCGCGGCGTTGCCGCGCGTATCGACATCATGCTCATGAGAACTTCATTCCTTTTACGATCTTGGCTCCGCGCAGGAATTCCGACGCGGCGGCGGGCTTTCCGCCCGCACGTTGAACTTCGACCAGCCTGACCGCGCCTGTTCCGCAGGCGACCGTCAGCCGGTCATCGAGAATTCCTCCCGACTCGCCCAAATCTTCCGAAAGCGACAAGCCATCGGACAGTGTTGAGCGAAGCAGTTTCAGCCGTTCCATGCGGCCGCCAATTTCAATTTCGGACCAGGCGCCGGGAAAGGGCGACAGGCCACGAATGTGGTTATGAACCTCGGCCGCAGGCCGCGTCCAGTCCACGTGCGTCTCGGATTTATCGATTTTTCTGGCGTAAGTCACCCCTTCCGCCGCTTGCGCGGTAAATGTCAGGGTATTCCTTTCCAGCCGCGCCAGCGCTTCCACCATCAGGGCAGCACCGACACTCATCAACCGATCATGCAGATCGCCGGCAGTCATATCGGGTTCGATGGCGCATTTTTCAAGCAATCCCACCGGTCCGGTGTCCAGCCCCTCTTCCATGCGCATCACCATCATGCCGCTTTCCAGGTCTCCAGCCATGATGGCGCGCTGGATGGGGGCGGCACCGCGCCAGCGCGGCAAAAGCGACGCATGGCCGTTGATGCAGCCAAGCCGGGGTGCGTCGAGAACAGCCTTCGGCAACAGCAAACCATAGGCGACGACCACGGCGATATCGGCGCCGAGGGCGCTGAAGGCCGCCTGCTCGGCCTCGCTCTTGAGGGATGTCGGCGTACGTACCTCGATGCCCAGCCGTTCGGCCTCGCGCTGCACCGGCGACGTCGTCAGCTCCAGCCCGCGCCGGCCGGCGGCGCGCGGCGGCTGCGTGTAGACGGCTGAAATCTCATGTCCGGCCTCGGCGATCGCGCGCAGCGTCGGCACCGAAAACTCCGGCGTGCCCATGAAGATGACGCGAAGGGGCATTTTCCCCTATCCCACCAGCTTGCCCGGCGCCTTGTCCTTGGCGAGCTTCTTGAACTTCTTCACCACCATGTCGCGCTTCAGCTTCGAGATGTGGTCGATGAACAGAACGCCGTTGAGATGGTCAATCTCATGCTGCAGGCAGGTGGCCATCAGGCCTTCGGCCTCCATCTCCTGCAGCTTGCCGTCGCGATCGAGATATTTCACGCGAACGGAAGCCGGGCGTTCGACCTCGGCGTAATAGTCGGGGATCGACAGGCAGCCTTCCTCGTAGACCGAACGCGCGTCGGCGCTGCTCAGCACCTCCGGGTTGATGAAGACATGCGGCGCCGGCGTTTCGTCTTCCTTGGCGAGGTCGATCACCAGCATGCGCACGGGCTCGCCGATCTGGATTGCCGCCAGCCCGATGCCGGGCGCGTCATACATGGTCGCCAGCATGTCGTCGGCGAGTTTGCGCAAAGGAGCGTCGACGCGCTCCACCGGCTTGGAAAGCTGGCGCAGGATGGGATCGGGAAGGATGATGAGCGGCTTGATCGGCATGGCGTCCCACGTAAGACGTCCAGCGAAAAGCGTCAACCGGGGCATCCAAGCCGTGTTCTTGTTTTGATCTGTGCGATCAGGCCGAATCGGCTATGCTGTCCACATGAATGATCTGAGTAGCATCCTTTCGCAGCCTGTCGCCCGGCTTGGCGCCTCGACAATCACGCTCGGCCACGCCCTGGCCTTCGGCGCCTTGCTGTTTCTCGGCCTGTTCGTGGCGCTGGTCATCGCGCTGTGGCGGTCGGCCAAGGCGCGCGCGGTCGCTGCCGCGGAAGCCGCCGACCATGCCCGCGACGCCGAGGCGCGGATGGCCGGCATATTGCAAAGCCAGGCCGAGATGCAGGGCCGCATGGGCGCCATCGCCGAAGTGTTCGGCGCGCGCCAGGCCGAGCTGACGCAGTCGATCGGCCAGCGGCTCGACGCCATGACCGGCCGGCTCGGCCAGACCATGACCGAGCAGACCAAATCCACGCATGAGAGCCTGGCCAAACTGCAGGAGCGGCTGGCGATCATCGACGTCGCGCAAGGCAACATCCAGTCGCTTGCCGGCCAGGTCGTGCAGTTGCAGGCGATCCTCTCCAACAAGCAGACGCGTGGCGCCTTCGGTCAGTCACGCATGGAGGCGATCGTCGCCGACGGCCTGCCGATGGGCGCCTACGAATTCCAGGCGACGCTGTCGAACGGCAGCCGGCCGGATTGCCTGGTGAAGATGCCCAACGGCGCGCCGTCGCTGGCCATCGACGCAAAATTTCCACTGGAAGCCTGGAATGCCATCCGCGCCGCCGACGGCGCCGATCTGCAGAAGGTTGCTTCGCAGGCTTTCCGCCGCGACATCGAGATCCATGTCCGCGATATCTCGGAGAAATACCTGATCCAGGGCGAGACGCAGGACACCGCCTTCATGTTCGTGCCGTCGGAATCGGTGTTCGCCGAGATCCACGAAAACTTCGAGGCGATCATCCACAAGGCGCACCGCGCCCGAATTGTCATCGTCTCGCCATCGCTGCTGATGCTGTCGATCCAGGTCATCCAGGCGATACTCAAGGATGCCCGCATGCGCGAACAGGCGCATCTGATCCAGGGCGAGGTGATCCGGCTGATGGAGGATGTCGCGCGTGTCGACGAACGCGTGCGCAAGCTGCAGGTCCATTTCGGCCAGTCGGCCAAGGACATCGATGACATCCTTGTCTCGACATCGAAGGTGACCAAGCGCGGCCAGAAGATCGAGGCGCTGGAGTTCGGCGTGCAGCCCGATGGCGATGCGGCCCCGGAGACACCGTCAAGGGCACCTGCCAAACTTGACCCCGGCCCGCGCGTTGCCGATTCAAAGACCGGACAGCTCAGGCTGCGGGTCGTCGAGGGCGACGACTGAACCCGTTTCGACGCGATGCGCTTTAGGCCACAGCCACGATGACATGTGCCTGAATTTTGGCGGCAACCTCGCCGCTGCCATGCCTGGCCGCAATCGCGGCTGCGGCATAGTCCGTGGCGGCGTCGAGTTTCCCCGGATCACGGGCCACGATCTCGGTGCGAAGCACGGTTCCCTGACAATAGGCAACGGCCGGAATGCGCGGCGAGGGCGCACGGCTTTGTTCAGCCCTCGTCTCGATCGCCACGCTGGAAAAACCTGCCTCCTCAAGGTCGCTGCGGATCAATGCCGTATCGTGGTAGCCGTGCGGCGTGCGGGCCAGAAAGCGGGGTGGATCGTTCGGAAACATCCTGGCCAAGGCATTCGTCACATCATCGGCAAACACATTCTCTTCGATGCGATCCCATACGTTGAACAGAAAATGGCCGCCGGGCTTCAGCACCCGCCTTGCCTCGCGGTAGGCGGCGGGGCGGCTGGGAAAGAACATCGCACCGAACTGGCAGCAAACGAGATCGAAGGCCGCATCTTCAAATGGCAGCGCCATGGCGTCAGCCTGGCGCCATCGGATGCGACTGTCGGGCGCTTGACGCGACGCAGCGTAGTCGAGCATCGGCTGGTTGAGGTCGGTCACGACATAGCTTGCGTCAGGGGATAGTTTTGGCGCCAGGGCTCGGGTGACGACGCCGGTGCCCGCGGCGACTTCCAGCACGGCGCTGGGCGAGAGGGACGCGGCTCGCCGGGCAAGGTCCGCGGCAAACGGCTCGAAAATCAGCGGCACCATATAGCGGTCGTAGTTTTCCGGGATCGAGCCGGCAAACAACTTGTCCGTTTCCAACATCGCTATCCCCGCCCGTTTGATGGCGAGTGACGCTAGCACATAATTGCGTGTCTGGGCGGCTTTCGACCCGAGAAACGGGGCTACTGCTCCTCCACGGTTGCCATGCCTTCGAATTCCGGAAGCCAGTGCAGAGCCGATCTGTGCCACTTCTGTTGTCTTGGGGTCAAATCCTGGCGTTGCCGCGCGGTGCCGACCCTGATCCCATAGATTTTCGGGCCATCGCCGACCGACGTTGCGTAAAGATGTGAACCGCAGTCGGCGCAGAAGGCCTGAACGCGCTTGGCGCCACTCGCTACGGTTTTGATATAGACTTTCGGCGTCCCCCGGGTGATCCGATAATGTTCCTCAGGCGCGGGAACGGTGACGCGAAAGGCCGTGCCGGTCAGTTGCTGGCAGTCAGTGCAATGGCAGATCGAGGTCTTTGCCGGGTCGACTTCCGCTTCGTAGGTGATGGCGCCGCAATGGCACCCGCCATCGATCTTCATGGTTGTTCCTCCAAAAATCCACCCACTGATCTTAGCGGAGCAAGGCGCCGGAGCAAACGATGCACCTGTGGTCCAGGACTAGTTGGACGCGGCTTCGATCAGCTTGCGCCGCTGCTCCCAGGTGCCTGTCGTCTGCGGCTTGACGAACAGCCGCGTGATCTCCGGCATCTCCTTCTTCAGCAGTGCCTCGAGGCGCTCGACACAGGCTTCGATCTCGGGCGCCGTCAGATGGTCCTCGAACTCGATGCTCAAGCCGGCAACGATCTCTTGCGGTCCCATGTGGACGGTCAGCACGCCGTTGGCCCGCTGCACCGCCGGATCCTGCTGGACGATCGCCAGCACCTTTTTCTGCACCTCGGGGGAAGCCGGCTCGCCGATGAGCAGCCCCTTGCTTTCGCGGGCCAGGAAGATCGCTGTTGCACCGAGGATGAGTGCGATGCCGATCGAGGCGGCGCCGTCGAGCTCCGGCATCTCCAGCAACTCCGCCGCCAATATGCCGACAAAGGCGACGATCAGGCCGAGAAGCGCCGCACTGTCCTCGAACAGCACCGTATAGACGCTCGGATCCTTGCTCGATTGTACGGCCTGCAGCCAGCCCTGCTTGCCCTTCTCTCGGCGAAATTCCTTCAGCGCCACCATCCAGGAGCTGCCTTCGAACAGGAAGGACAGGCCGAGAACGATATAATTGACCTTGGCGTTGGCGACAGGTTCCGGCGCCATGATGTGGATGATGCCCTCGTAGAACGACACGCCGGCGCCCAGCGCGAACACCAGCAGGGCAACGATGAAGCTCCAGAAGTAAAGTTCGCGGCCGTGGCCGAGCGGATGCGTGCGGTCGGCCGGTCGCGCGGCCCGGTGCATGCCGTAGAGCAGCAGGCCGCCATTGCCGGTATCGACCAGCGAGTGCACGCCTTCCGACAGCATCGCCGAGCTGCCGGTGAAGAAGGCGGCGGCGAATTTGGTCAGCGCGATCGCCAGATTACCGGCGAGCGCCGCGTAGATAACCGTTTTCGAGCCACCATGCCCGGCCATGCAGTCTTGTCCCCTTCAGCATGCCCATTGTAACGGCCCTGCCGCCGAAGCTCCACAGGCAGCACAACGCGCGAACCGTCCAGCCGTTCAGACGGTTGAAGACTTGCGAGCAGGAACGCCTTCTATTCGACGATCTCGTCGGTCCACACCTTGAAGCCGGCAAGTGTCCCTGGTCCGAAAATATGGGTTAGCGGCACATCTGCCGCATCGCGCCCGGAGGCGATCAGGATGCGACCGATGCGCGGTGCGTTGTTGCGCGGGTCGAAAGCGTGCCAGCGGCCGCCGAGATAGACCTCCATCCAGGCGCAGAAATCCATGCTCGACCACGGCTTCGGCATGCCAATATCGCTGATGTAACCGGTGCAGTAACGCGTCGGGATGTTGAGTGCCCGGCAGAAGGTGACGGCGAGATGCGCGTAGTCGCGACACACGCCGCTCTGCTCGCGATAGGCTTCCGCCGCGGTGCGCGTCGGCCGCGCGTTGCCGTAATTGAAGATGATGTGGTTGTGGACGAAATCGCACACCGCCTGCACGCGCGGGATGCCGAGCGGCGTATGGCCGAACAGCCGCCACGCTTCGCTGGCCAAAAGGTCGCTCTCGCAAAACCGGCTGGGCAGCAGGAACAGCAGCGTTTCCGCCGGCAGGTCGCGCACCTCGTGCTGCCAGGCCATCAGTTCGCTCATCTCGAATGTGCCGGGCGCGCGGATGACCGCATCGGTGCCGAATGTGAACCGGCCGGGTGGAGCAACGAAGCGGTTGCACCAATTGCCGAAACTGTCGCGGTAGCTCTCGATCGGCACCGGCGGATTCGATGTCAGAAAATCCGGGCGCTCGAGATCGGAGGCGCGGGAATAGTGGACATTGAGCATCGCGATCAGCGGCGTTTCCTGCGGGAAGTCGAAACTCATCTCGCAGCCAATGTGGATCCGCATTGTCGTCCTGACCGGCCTGCCCAGCGATCACCCGGCGAAAGCGCGGGTCGATGCTGCAGTGCGAAGATGAGAATGGCACGGACCGCCATGGTTTACGAGCAAATTAGAAACCGGTTGAAAGCAGCCTGCCGGCCGCCGCGACGGGCGCGCTGCCCCCTTGCAGCAAAGCGTTTCTCTTGTTTCACTCTGCATCCCGCAACTGGAGGAACGAATCATGGCTAAAGGTGCGATGAAGGCAGGCAAGGAAGCCCGCAAGCCGAAGAAGGATGCCAAGAAGCCGGTAGCCGCTCCCGCCCTGAAGGCGCCGCCGGTCAAGGCGATGCGCATCAAGGAAAAGTAGGCTCGGCAAGTCAGGCGCGGCAAAATCCCGCCGGCGGCGTCAGACAATGCCGCCGGGTTGATCGGGCGTTTGGGCAATCCTATATCTATGGCGCGGGGACGACCCCGCGCCTCCCCGAAAATTCGGTCGGGACGACCCGCCATTATGATCAGCATCTCAGGAGCGGATTTGTCTCCGGCCTGATGCTGGATGGAGCGTTCCCGATGTCATGGATTCTTCTGTTTTTCGCCGGCCTGTTCGAAATCGGCTGGGCGATCGGGCTCAAATACACCGATGGCTTCTCGAAACTGGTGCCGACGGTCCTCACCGTCGCTTCGATGATCGTCAGCCTTACTTTGCTTGGCCTGGCGCTGAAGGCGCTTCCCGTCGGCACCGCCTATGCGGTGTGGACCGGCATCGGCACCGTCGGCACGGCGCTGCTCGGCATCTGGCTGCTCGGCGAGCCGGCCACCGCGATCAGGCTCGCCTGCATCGCGCTGATCGTCTGCGGCATCATGGGACTGAAGTTCGCGGCCTGATTGCGTCCGGGCGTTCGTCCTCGGGCTTGGCCCGAGGGGGCGCGGCCGCCGACATGACCTGCCTCGGAGACGCTCAAAGCCTTGCTTTCACGCAAACGCCTTCAGGGCCGCTGCAAGGCGACCCTGGTTCCAAATTTCGAAGCTTGGCCGCTAAGGCGTTAGCGGGCTGAGAAGCCTGGAGGCGTTCTGCCGGTGCGCTGCTTGCGCGCCGCATAGCGTGCGTCGCGTTTTGCTTTGCGTTCGGCTTCGTCGGCCAGCAAACGGGCGATGCGCTCGTTCTCTTCGGCTTCCTTGATCTTCGCTTCAGCCTGTGACGCTTCTTCGGCCGCAATGCGTGCCGCTTCGGCCGCTGCCTCGCGCTCGGCCTTCTCGACCGCCTCGCGTGCCAGCTTCTCCTGCTTCAGCCTTGCCTTTTCAGCTTCGCGAATCTCGCGGGCCTCGAGGATTGCCTTGCGTTCGGCCTGTCGCGCCACGACTGCAGGGTCATCTGCCGCCGGCTTCGACTTGAAGCGCTCCAGAAGCGCCTTCTTTGCCTCGTTCGCGGCATTGCGCCGCTCGAAAATGTCTTTTTCCCTGTAGATAGCCAAGTCCACTTCCCTGAAGTCAATTCGCGACGCTTACATACGCGCGAATGCCGAGAGTTCAAGCGCCAAAACGGTATGCCAGCCATGAAATTCCGCGATGTTGCGCGCGGGAGACGCCTTTTTCACCAAATCAACATGCACTGTTCACCGCCAGCCCCTCTGGCGGCGAGGCGGGGCGGTGGCTACTTCTAGCGGCAAAACCCAACACCAGGATGACATCACATGGAACTCGGTCTCTACACCTTTGCCGACGTCAGCCCGCAGCCGGGCCCCGGCGCCATCGGGCCGCATGAGCGGCTGCGCAACCTGATCGAGGAGGTCGAACTGGCCGACCAGGTCGGTCTCGACGTCTTCGGTCTGGGCGAGCATCACCGGCCTGACTATGCCGCCTCTGCGCCGGTCGTGGCCCTGGCGGCGGCTGCCGAACGCTCGAAACGCATCAAGCTGACCAGCGCGGTCACCGTGCTCTCCTCGGACGATCCGGTGCGCGTGTTCCAGCAGTTCGCCACGCTCGATCTTCTGTCGGGCGGCCGTGCCGAGATCATGGCCGGGCGCGGTTCGTTCATCGAATCCTTCCCGCTGTTCGGCTACAATCTTGAAGACTATGACGAACTCTTCGCCGAAAAGCTCGATCTGCTGCTTGCCATCCGCGATCAGGTGAAGGTCACCTGGTCCGGCAATCTGCGTGCACCGATCAACGATCGTGGCGTCTATCCCCGGCCGTTTCAGGACAGGTTGCCGGTCTGGATCGCCATTGGCGGGACGCCACAGTCCGCTGCCCGCGCCGGCGCGCTCGGCTTGCCGCTGGCGCTCGCCATCATCGGCGGCGAACCGGCGCGCTTCGCGCCGCTGTTCGATCTTTACCGCGAAGCTGCCAAGCGCGCCGGCAGTGACCCGGCAGGGCTTGCCACCAGCATCAACGTGCACGGCTTCATTGCCGAGACGACCGAGCAGGCTGCCGACGATTTCTACGGTCCGCAGGCCGAAGTGATGAACCGCATAGGCCGTGAGCGTGGCTGGGGCCCGACATCGCGAGCGCATTTCGACCAGTCGCGTGGTCCCAATGGCGCGCTGTTCGTCGGCAGTCCGGAGCAGGTGGCCGAAAAGATCGTCGCCCAGCACAGAATCTTCAACAATGACCGCTTCCTGCTGCAGATGGCGATCGGCACCATGCCGCATGCCAAGACCATGAAGGCGATCGAACTTTACGGGACCAAGGTGGCGCCGATCGTGCGCAAGGAAACGGCGAAAACCGCGCCGGCCGTGGCAGCGCCCGTCGCTTGAGTTACGTGAGCAACGGCTAGGGCTGCGGACGCGGGCCTGCCGGCTAACGGAACCTTGAGGCCACGCTAGCGTTTTCGGTCAACGGTTTGCACCAATTGCGGTGCGCCGCTGAGGGACCGTGATGAAAGCCGAACCCGCCGTTCTGGGCACAGGCGTTGCCGAGGCCGAAGAATCGCGCGAGGTGGCGCGTGCCGATACGCATCTGATGCGCACGCTGCTGGTCGGCATTTTCATCTTCATGACCGTTTATACGCTCTATTTCGCCCGCGCCTTCTTCATGCCGGTCATGCTGGCCTTCCTGCTGGCGCTGACATTGACGCCGATCGTGCGGCTGCTGCGCAAACGCGGCATTCCCGAAGCGGTGTCGGCGACCTTGCTGGTGCTGCTGTCCATCTGCGTCTTCGCCAGCGCCGGCTATTTGCTCTCAGGCCCGGTCATCGATCTCCTCAACAACACCTCGTCGATCGGCCAGCAGCTCACCGAGCGGCTGGCGCAGTTGCGGCGGCCGCTGGAAAAGATCATGCAGGTCTCGCATCAGATCGAGCAAATGACCGAGACCTCGCAGGAGCCGGGCATCCAGAAGGTGGCGGTCGCCCAGTCCGGTATTCTGTCGGCGGCCGCCAGCAACATCCTCTCGGCGGGCACAAGCCTCACCATCATCTTCGTGCTGTCGCTGTTCCTGCTCGCCTCGGGCACGATGTTCTACGAGAAGATCATCCAGTCCTTCGCCAGCCTCAGCGAGAAGAAGCGGGCGTTGCGCGTCGTCTATGACGTCGAGCGCGAAATCTCGCACTATCTGCTCACCGTCACCATCATCAATGTCGGCCTCGGTGCCGTCATCGGCCTTGGCCTGTGGGCGCTCGGCATGCCCAACCCGCTGGTCTGGGGCGTCGCCGCCGCGCTGTTCAACTTCCTGCCCTATGTCGGCGCGCTGCTGACCATCGTTTTGGTCGCGGTGATGGCGCTGATCAGCTTCGACACCATTTCCTACGCGCTGCTGGCGCCGGCCTTCGTGCTGTTGTGCGATATTGTCGAAGGCCAGTTCGTGACACCGATGGTGGTCGGCAGGCGCCTGGAGATCAACGCCGTGGCGATCTTCATCGCCATCGCCTTCTGGTCATGGCTGTGGGGTTTCGTCGGCGCCCTGATGGCGGTGCCGCTGCTGGTCGTCATAAAAGTGTTCTGCGACCATTTCGAGGGGCTCGGCCCTGTCGGCAATTTCCTCGCCGCGCAGCAAACCGTCGTGGTGGAGGACGAGCCCGCCGAGGAGAATGGCAAGGCCGCCGCCTAACCGGCTAGCCGTGTTTGCGGCGCCCGGAGCGAATGCCTATATCCGGCCGGACAATGGCCGGTGCTCCTTCCCGATGAACGACGCTTCCTTCGACCTCGACGCCTATCTCGCTCGCATCGGCTACGCCGGTCCGCGTGACGCATCGCTGGACACGCTGAAGGCGCTGCATCTCCTGCATCCGCAGGCGATCCCCTTCGAGAACATCGATCCGTTTCTTGGCCGCCCGGTCCGGCTCGACCTTGCCGCTATGCAGGACAAGATCATCCTTGGCGGGCGTGGCGGCTATTGCTTCGAGCACAACCTCCTCCTCATGCACGCGCTGAAGGCGCTTGGCTTTCAGGTCATCGGCCTGGCCGCACGCGTGCTTTGGGGCCAGCCGGAAGATGCCATCACCGCGCGCAGCCACATGCTTTTGCGCATCGAGCTTGATGGCCGGACCTATATCGCCGATGTCGGCTTCGGCGGCCTGACCCTGACCGCGCCGCTGCTGCTCGAGCCAGGCCTGGAGCAAAAGACCCCGCACGAGACATTCCGCATCGTCGAGGCCGACGATCATTTCCGCCTGCAGGCTTCAATCGGTGGCGACTGGCGCTCGCTCTACCGCTTCGACCTGCAGCCGCAACACGAGGTCGACTATTCCGTCACCAACTACTTCCTGTCGACCAGCCCGACATCGCATTTCCTGTCCACCGTCATTGCGGCACGCGCCACACCGGACCGGCGCTACGCGTTGCGCGGCGTCAAGCTGTCGATCCATCACCTTGGCGGCCGCACCGAGCAGACAGAGATAACCACCGCCGCCCAACTCGCCGACACGCTGGAAGACCAGCTCGGCATCATCATTCCCGACCGCACGGCTTTCGAGGCCAAGGTGCGTGAGAAGAAGATCGTGGAGACCAACGTATGACCGAACTGTCCGTTCTCGACCTGTCGCCGATCGTCGAAGGCAGCAATGCCTCGCAGTCGCTGGCCAACTCGCTCGATCTCGCCCGCCATGCCGAACAGCTGGGTTACAAGCGCTACTGGCTGGCCGAGCACCACAACATGCCGGGCATCGCCAGTGCAGCAACGGCCGTGGTCATCGCCCATGTCGCCGGCGGCACCAAAACCATTCGCGTTGGTGCGGGCGGCATCATGCTGCCCAACCATGCGCCGCTGGTCATTGCCGAGCAGTTCGGCACGCTGGCCGCCTTGTTTCCCGGCCGTATCGATCTCGGCCTCGGCCGGGCCCCCGGCACCGACATGAACACCGCGCGCGCCTTGCGCCGCAACCTTGAGGCCGGCGTCGACAATTTTCCGCAGGATGTCGTCGAGCTGATGGGCTATTTCCTCCCCGCAGAGGAAGGCCAGCGCCTCAGGGCCGTGCCGGGCGAGGGCCAGTCCGTACCGATCTGGATCCTCGGTTCCAGCCTTTATGGCGCGCAGCTCGCCGCCATGCTCGGCCTGCCCTATGCCTTCGCCTCGCATTTCGCGCCGGCCGAGCTCGATCATGCGCTGGACATCTACCGCTCGCGCTTCCAGCCGTCGGAACAGCTCGACAGGCCGCATGTCATGCTCGGCCTCAATGTCTTTGCAGCACCCACCGATGCCGAGGCGCGTCTGCTGTTCACCTCGCTGCAGCAGGCTTTCGTCAATCTGCGCACCGGCCGGCCCGGACGCTTGCCGCCGCCGGTCGAGAATTATGACCGCGATCTCGATCCGATGGCGAAAACCATGCTGGGCCAGGCGCTGTCCTGCGCCGTTGTCGGTTCTCCCGAAACGGTCCGCCAGGGCATCGACGCCTTCGTGCGCCGCACCGGCGCCGATGAAGTGATGGTCACCGCGCAAATCTTCGACCACGCGGCGCGGGTGCGGTCGTTCGAGATCCTGGCCGACGCGCACAAATCGCTGTCGCAGGCGGCCTGACATTTTGTCTCTCGCCGGGTCCTTTTGCCGGTAGCGATGCTCTGCTAAGTGCGGAGCATCCAGAGGCAAGAGCGAGCTTTCCCGTGACCCATGATCTTGACGCCCGCACGCAGTTTGCCATCGATCTGGCGCGGCGGGCAGGCGAACTCGGCCTCAAATATTTCCGCGATCTGGAAAGCCTGACCATCGAGAGCAAGGGCCATCAGGACCTGGTCTCGCAAGCCGACCGCGAAGTCGAGCTGTTCATCCGCGCGGCCATCGCCGCCGATTACCCGCAGGACGGCATCGTCGGCGAGGAGCATGCCTCGGTCACTGGTTCGACCGGCTATGTCTGGGTCATCGACCCCATCGACGGCACCGCCAATTTCGTACGCGGTATTCCGGCCTGGTGCGTGGTGATCGCTTGCGCAAAGGACGGGGAGACGGTCGTCGGCGTCATCCACGAGCCATCGACCGGTGAAACCTTCCACGGCAGGCTCGGCGGCGGCGCCTTCGTCAATGGCAGGCCGATCAAGACAAGTGCCGCGACCAGCCTGGAGGAAGGCTCGGTGGGAACCGGATTTTCAAACCGGGCTGAGGCCGAGAACATCGCCGTGCTGATCAGCAGGATCCTCGCCGAAGGTGGCGTCTTCTTCCGCAACGCATCCGGCGCGCTGATGTTGGCCTATGTGGCCTCGGGCCGGCTGCTTGGTTATGTCGAAGAGCATATGAACGCCTGGGACTGCCTGGCCGGGATGCTGTTGATCGAGGAGGCCGGCGGCACTGTTCTGAAGGCCGATCCGAAGACGGTGCTGCAGAGCGGGACGCAAGTCATCACGGGCGGCAAGGGCGTCTTTTCGAAACTGCAGGCGCTTTGTTCCGGGGTGTTCAGGCCCTGATCAGGATCGATACGGCAGATATCTGATAGACCTCACGCAAGCTTCGCCAGCAGCTTCGTGAAGGTGGTGATCTCCTTGGCCGAGAGCGGCGCCAGCGTTTCTCTGGTGATATCGCGCGCCAGGGGTATCAGGCGTTCGATGGCGTCGCGGCCTTCGGGGGTCAAATTGACCAGCAGCCGCCTTTTGTCGACCTCGTGCTTGGAAAGCTCGACCAGGCCGCGCGCCTTTAGGCGGTCGATGACGCCCTTCACTGTTGCCGCATCCATGGCGATCAGCGTGCCAAGCTGGTTCTGCGAGGTCTCGCCGACATCGCGCAGCTTGGCCAGTGCCGCGAATTGCGGTGGCGTCAGGTCGCCGATATGCGCGGCGAAGATCGAGACATGGCGCTGATGCGCCTTGCGCAGGATGAAGCCGACCTGCTCCTGCAGGAGATAATCCTGATCGTCCGGCGCCTCGACCTCGACCAGCTTGAGCAGATTATCCTCGCCGCTCACCGCAGCCCGTCCCAGGCCTTGATGCCGTCGGCCGCAAGGCCGCCCATGCGGTTGTGGATGCGCGGCCCGCAGGTCATGGCCAGACAAAAAAGAATCTCATCGGGGCGCGGACCATCGCTGATGCCGACTTCCATGGCGTCGAAATGGCTGCGCACATAGGCGGCGTTGATGTGGCCGAGCGGCACGTCGAGCTTCGAGCCGAAGGCGCCGACCTTCTTGGCCGAGGGAACGATCGCCTTGGCGTCGCCGAGCCGCTCACGCATGGCGTAGCCGCCCGGCACATGCCACAGCGCGCCGTGCTCCAGTTCGCCCGCAATGCCGACGATGGCGCCCTTGCCGTACCCGTCGATCTGTTTGACGTCGCCGCCGAGCGCTGCGATCAGGCGGTCGGAAAGCAGCAGGCCGAGCGGCTTCAGATCGTCCATGGCGCTCTGCAAATCCTCGACATAGCGCCCGGCGAACGGGTTCCTGACCACGGCCATGGCCGCAGCACGCCGGCGCGGCACGTCCGCGACCGGACCGCCCTCGTGAAAGATCTCTTCGCTCAGCACCGCGATCTTGCGGATCGGAAACTCAGGCATGGGCAACTTCCTCCCTCGGATTTTTGTTGGGCGCGGCAAGCGCAACCGAGCCACTGATGCGGGCCTCACCGCCAAGAAACAGCGCCGATGCGGCAATCAGGCCGCGCCGGCGAAAATCTTCGGCGACAGCAAGGCCGTTGTCCAGCGCCCGCGCCACTTCGCCAAGTGCAAGCGTGCCGACGCCTTGTGTCACCAGCCGCTCGCCGAGATCGCTGTCGGGCGACAGTTCATGTGCGGCAATGCGCCTGATTGCGGGATTGCCGGGCAGGTCTACCGCGTTGGCAATGAGCGTCGCCGCAGCATCGGCCTCGGCACCGGTCCGCGCCAGCACGGTGACGGCGTCGGCAATGCCAAGCGAGAAGGAGCGGCCGCGCCAACCGCTGGTGGCGACGCCGCCAACGCCATCTTCCGCGCGGATCGTGATCCGGTCGGCCATGCCATTGCCGGTGCCGGCCACCGCCAGACCCATCGACTGGCCCGTGCCGATATGGAGAGCGCTGTCGCCGCCATTGTTGACATAGGCGCGCTCGAGCTTGCGACCGGTAAGCAATGCGGCGAGCATTTCGTCGGCTACCGATCCGGCAACGGCGGCCATCGGTGTTATGAAGCATTCCGCCAGGGGCATGACGGCTGCTTCCATGCGGCGCGCCGTCGGGCCGGCAAAGGTGCGTGGCGCCAGGAAAAATGCCGGGAGCCGCAATTCGGGAAGCTCCTCGACCAACTCGATCAGGATCGTCTGGAAGCGTGCAATCGCCTGCTCATAGGCCAGCTGGCATTCGTGCGCCTCGCCAAAGGCCTCGACGATCAGGTCGATCGGCCCGTGGTTGAGATGCAGCCGCTTGCCGTCCTGCAGCCAATGCGCTTGCGGGCCGTCCATCATCCGGTCCCGTTTGAAGCATCGCGCCGCAACTGCGCCAGCGGCGGCCATGGATTGCTGGCCGCGGCACCGGTGCCGCTGCGTGCATTGAGGTATTCGCCGCCCTTGGCGACGATGTCCTCGACGCTGCGGATTTCGGCTTCGTAGCCGCCGAGCCTGATATAGTCGTCACGGCGCAAGGTGAATTCAATCGGCGCCACCAGCGCCGGCGTCGGCACATAGCCGAAGGCACCTTCAGGCACGCGCGTGACATCGACCATCAGCGTGATGCCGCCGCCGGGCCAGACATAGACCGGCGCGCCGCCGACCGTCACATAAGTCTTCAAGCCTTGTACTGAGCGGGTGAGGTTGACCGGGTTTTCGGTGACGCCGGCGCGCAGCGAGCCACCGGCGCCGCCGATGAACAGCACGGTGCACAAAGCCGGCTCGCAATTGTCCTCGATCAGATTGACTGACTTCTGCAGCCGCTCCGGGAACGGTTTCTCGACCGGCTTCAGCTCGTCGTCGAGCTCGTAATAGGCGAACTGCTCGCCTGTCGTCGAAACCATCAGCAGCGACAGCCCCGGCCGCGCTCCCTTCTTGGCGTTCCAGTCGCCAAGGATCGACAACGGGTCGGAAATCGAGGTGCCGCCCCAGCCGAGGCCGGGCTCGGAAACCTTGAAATAGCGGCCGGGCGTCGAACGCCGGCCGACGATTTTTATGCCCGTATCCTGCCAGCCCAAGACCTTGCCAGCCTGGTGCTCGGAAACCACGCCGGTGATGTGGTCGTCAACCACCACCACCTCGTCGACCAGCCCGCGCCATTGCGTGGCGAACATGCCGATGGTGGCCGAGCCGCAGCCGACGCGCATGCGGTGTTCCTGCTTGCCATCGATGACGGGTGGTTTGCCGGCTTCGACGATGATCGTGGCGCCGCCATCGATGATGAGTTCCACCGGCTTGCGGTTGCACAGATTGAGCAGCGCGTCGCAAGTCGCGCGGCCTTCCGACTTGGAGCCGCCGGTCAAATGATGCACACCGCCGAGCGACAGCATCTGCGAGCCATACTCGCCTGTTGTGACATGCCCGATCGCCTCGCCTTGCGAACGCACGACAGCCGTTTCCGGGCCAAGGTGACGGTCGGTGTCGATCTTCACCTTGACGCCGCAATACGAGAAAATGCCTTCGGTGACGACGGTGACGAGATCGACGCCCTCGACCTCCTGGCTGACGATGAACGGCGCCGGCTTGTAGTCGGGATAGGTGGTGCCGGCGCCGATTGCCGTGACGAAGCGACGGCCGGTGTTGACCAGTTCGCCATCCCATGCCTCGCCCTCGGCAATGAAGGGCACCATAGCCGCGCCAGTCTCGGCCGCATGGTCGAGGATGGTCAGCGGGTCCATGCGCACGATCCGGCCGCCGGTATTGCCGTAGCGGTCGCAGGCGCCGGTGCGGCCATCGGCGATGTAGCACATCACCGGGCAGGCATCGCAGCGGATCTTCTCCGCCACCAGCTTCTCGCCGGGATCATGGGTTTCGAAACGTTCGGCAAGCTCGCTCATTGGCGTGCCTCCTTTTCGCGGATGCCATCTTTTTCACGAATGCCAGCGCGGATACGCGTCGGCGTCGCCGGAACCTTGGTGACCAGGACGCCGGTGGCGTGGCGGATGGCGTTGAGGATCGCCGGCGCCGTCGGGATCAGTACATGCTCGCCCAGCCCCTTGGCGCCGAACGGCCCTTCGGGATCGGGAACCTCGACCAGAATGGTCTCGATCGGCGGCACGTCGCCGATGGTCGGGATGAGATAATCGTGCAGGTTCTCGGTGCGGCCGGGAATGTATTCTTCCATCAGCGCCATGCCGATGCCTTGGGCGATGCCGCCTTCGATCTGGCCTTCGACCAATAGCGGGTTGATCGCCTTGCCGACATCGTGCGCCGCGGTGATTTTCAGCAGCTTCACCGTGCCGAGCTTGAGATCGACCTCGAGTTCGGCGATCTGCGCGCCGTAGCCATAGAGGGCGTAGGGCTTGCCCTGGCCCTTGGCATCGAGCGGCAGCGTCGGCGGGTCGTAAGTCTCCTCGGCGCGGAAGACGAAGCCGTCGGCATCGGCGTCGAGTGAGGCGAGATCGATGCGGCGGGTGGCGTCACCCTCGCGAATGACGATCGCCGCACCGTCCAGTTGCAGGGATGCCTTGTCGGAGACATTGGCGAAGCGCAGGATCTTTTCACGCAAGGCGCGGCCGGCTTTTTCGGCCGCCTTGCCGGTGACAAAAGTCTGGCGCGAGGCCGAGGTCTTGCCGGCGTCCGGGCTGATCGCCGTATCGGCGCTCTTCAGCCGGAATCTTTCCAGCGGCAGGCCAAGTGCATCGGCGCAGATCTGGGTGATGACGGTGTTCGAACCCTGGCCGATATCGACGGCGCCCTGGTGCAGGATGACGTCACCCGAAGCCACAATGCCGACGCGGATGGTCGACGGGTTGGGCAGCGAAGTGTTGCCGCAGCCATACCAGCACGAAGCGATGCCAACGCCGCGCTTTTTGTCCACATGAGCACTGTTGAAAACGTCTGTGTCAGCCGTCGCGCGCGCCCAATGCGGCTGCAGCGCCTCAAGGCATTCGGCAATGCCGACACCGGACTCCAGCCTCTGTCCGGTGACCGTTTCGGAACCGTTCCGAAGGCAGTTTCTCAAGCGGAAGTCGAGCCGGTCGATGCCGAGCTTGTCGGCCAGCTCATCATAGAGCGTCTCCTGCATGATGGTCGCCTGTGGCACGCCGAAGCCACGGAAGGCGCCGGAGATCGGACCATGCGTGTGGATGGCGCGGCCCTCGGCGCGGTAGTTCGGCGTCGCATAGGGGCCGGATGCATGTACCGGCACGCGGTTGGCCACGGTCGGTCCCCAACTGGCATAGGCGCCGGTGTTGAAATCGCCGGCAAAGATCATGCCGGTGACATGGCCGTCGGCATCGGCGCCGATGGTCGCTTTCATTTCCGAGGGATGGCGCTTCGTGGTCGACATCATCGATTCGTTACGGGTGTAGGTGAGCGCCGCCGGCCGTCCGGTCTTCAGCGCCACGAGGCCGATCAGCGGTTGCAGCGAGACATCGAGTTTCGAGCCGAAGCCGCCGCCTGTGGCGGTCGGCACGATACGCACCCTGTCGACGGCAAGGCCGAGCACCTTCGCCGTGTCGTCGCGGTCCATGTAGGGCGCCTGGGTGCAGGCGACGACGACCAGCGTGTCGCCGTCCATATAGGCATGGCCGGCCTCCGGCTCGATATAGGCGTGCTCGACATAGGAGGTGTCGATGGCGCCGGAAACCGTGATGGCGGCGGCAGCAAGCGCCGCCTCGGGATCGCCGCGTTCGACAAAACCGGAGGTCAGCAGGTTCGAAGGGCGATTTGCATGGATCAGCGCGGCGCCGTCAGCCTGGGCTTCGGCAGGCTGGAGAAAATGCGGCAGTTCGGTCCAGCGGATCGGAAAATCCGACAAATCGAGATCGAGCATCGCCTCGCGCTCGCCGGCGACCAGCGCCACCGCTTCGCCGCGCAGGCGCGCAAAGCCTTCGGCGAGCGCCGGCTGGTCGGCGAAAGGGCCGATGACGCCAAAACAGTTCTTTCCCGGAATATCGGCTGCCGTGAAGACACCGACGATACCGGGACGCGCCTTGGCCCAGCCGTCGAGATCACCAAAGGCGAAGCTGGCGTGATAATGCGGCGAGCGGATCACCAGCACCGCAAGCGCATCGGCGGGGAAGGAATCGCCGCCGAATTTCTCAGCGCCGGTGACCTTCGGCACGCCGTCGAGCCTGACGGGTGACGCGCCAACGGCGTGGCCGGACTGGGGCAGGCAGAAATCGAGGCTGGCTGCCTGCAAGGAGGCCTCCATCACCGCCGCGATGATCTTCCGGTAGCCGGTGCAGCGGCACAAAATACCGCCCAGCGCATCCTGCACCTCGGTCTCGGTGGGTCTCGGTTTGGTGTCCAACAGCGCTGTTGCCGCGACCAGCAGCGCCGGCGTGCAGATGCCGCATTGCGCCGCGCCATGGGCGAGAAAGGAGGCCTGCAACGCTGAAAGCCGGTCATTGGCAAGCCCCTCGACTGTCGTCACCGATGCGCCGGCGGCCGAGGCCGCCGACATCAGGCAGGCGCAGACGGGGTCGCCGTCGACCAGCACCGTGCAGGCGCCGCAATCACCGGCGTCGCAGCCGACCTTGGTGCCGGTGAGTTGCAATTCATCGCGCAGCACCTGGGACAGCCGGCGCAGCGGTGGCACATTGACCGAGACGGCTGCGCCATTGACCGCGAAGGCGATATCGGCGCGTTCAAGGCCGAGGCCAAGTTGGACACCGCTCGGATAGAGCAGAGCTTCACTGACTTCAGGCAGAACCTGGCTCATGCTGCCACCATATGGTCGTTCATCGGTCCGGCGGCCATCAATACGGCCCGGGCAACAATCTCGCGCACCGCATCCAGCCGGTATTCGGCGCTGCCGCGAACATCGGCGATCGGCGACAGCTCGGTCATCGGCGCGGACTGAACCGCAGCCGCGAGCCCGCCATCTGCCGGCAACCCGCGTATCGCGGCCTCGACACCGGCAAGCCGTTTGGCGACAGCCGAACACGATCCCACGGCAATCGCTGCTTCAATGACAGTGCCGTTTTCCACGACCAGACGGGCCGCCACCATGGCGATGGAAATGACGAGATAGCGCCGGGCGCCGAGCTTGACGAAAGCGGACGTGCCGCTGGCGGCAGGTTTTGGCACACGGATAGCCGTGACCATTTCACCTGGCTGCAAGGCCGTGCGGCGATTGCCGAGAATGAAATCCGGCAAGGGCAGATGGCGCGTCGTCGTTGCCGAGCGCAGTTCGACCTCGGCATCAAGGATAAGCAGGCCCGGCACACCGTCGGCGGCTGGCGAGGCGTTGCAGAGATTGCCGGCGACGGAAGCGACATTCTGGATCTGCGGCGAACCCACCTCGCGCGCCGACTGCTTCAGCGCGTCGAAGGCGGGAGGCAAGGGGTGGCGGATGATGTCGGTCCATGTCGTGCGCGCGCCGATGACGAAATGGTCATCCGTCTCGGCGATGCCGCGCAGCGCCGCGAGGCCATTGATGTCGAGGACATTGTCGCGGAACGGCTTCGCGCCCTGCGCCGGATAGAAATCCGTGCCGCCGGCAAGCATGCGCCAGGCGCCCTCGCCAAGCAGCGCGAGCGCCTCGTCGACCGTGGTGGGTTTCGCGTAACGGATCACGCTTTGCCTTCCCAGAGATGGGGCCTTCCCCTGAATTGGCCCACCCAGGGCGTTTACCCCGGGATTGTCTTGCCGGTTTTGAAACCGGAAATTCATTCGTATGCAAATGATATCAAGCCGGCAGAAATTGTCAAAGCCAGAGTTTGCCGCAACTACACCGCCACGCATTTGTTATACCGCCAGAGGTTGACGCAGCCGGCCATCTGGTCAAGTTTCTGCCTCCGGTCGCGTTCGCGGCATTTCCACTGGAGCATGACATAGAAGAGGGAAGCCCATGGCCGACGAAGCGCTTGTTGTCATCGACCTGCAGAACGACTTTTGCCCGGGCGGCGCGTTGGCCGTGACCGGCGGCGACGAGATCGTGCCGCTGGTCAACGATATGATCCGCCACGCCGACCATATCGTGCTGACGCAGGACTGGCACCCCGCCGGCCATTCCAGCTTTGCCTCCAGCCATCCGGGTGCGCAGCCTTTCACGATGATCGAAATGCCCTATGGCCAGCAGACATTGTGGCCGGATCATTGCATCCAGGGCAGCCTCGGCTCGGATTTTCATTCCGGCCTTGCCTGGACCAAGGCCGAACTGGTCATCCGCAAGGGATTTCGCCCCGCCATCGACAGCTATTCGGCCTTCTTCGAGAACGACCATTCGACGTCGACCGGCCTCGGTGGCTATCTCAGGGAGCGCGGCATCGACACCATCACCCTGGTCGGCCTGGCGACCGATTTCTGCGTCGGTTTTTCGGCGCTGGACGCCGTCAGCCAGGGGTTCAAAACCACCGTCCGGCTCGATGCCTGCCGTGGCATCGACCTCAACGGCTCGCTCGATGCCATGCTGCAGCGCATGCGCGAAGCCGGCGTGACGCTTGAAGACCATCTGTCGGACTGATCCGTCCTTTGGGAAAGAACCCCCTCACCCGGATTGCCAACCGAATTGCGAAAAGCAATTCGGGGCAATCCGACCTCTCCCCGAGGGGAGAGGAGATGGCGAGCGCTGACGCCAGTCTCTTCTCCCCTCGGGGAGAAGGTGGCCGTGTAGCGGCCGGATGAGGGGGCCTTTTTCATATTCGCTCCCCCTGCGCGCGGCATGCGTCGTGGCCGTCGCTATGCTGGTCCCGGGAGCAGCCTTCGCGGCCGAGGAACACGCGCTGCCCGGAGCCTCGATGTCTCTATGGTGGGCGCTGCCCTTTGCCGGCCTGCTGCTGTCAATCGCCACCGGCCCGCTGCTGTTTCCCCACGTCTGGGAGCATCACTACGGCAAGATCGCGGCCCTTTGGGCGGCGCTGGTGATCGTGCCGCTGGCGCTCGCCTTCGGTGTCCCCTCGGCGACCGAGGCGGTGCTGCATGCGCTGCTCACCGAGTACATGTCGTTCATCATCCTGCTGTTTGCGCTGTTCACCATTTCGGGCGGCATCCTGGTCGCCGGCAACATCCACGGCACTCCGCTGGTCAATGCCGGGCTGCTGCTGGTCGGCGCGCTGCTTGCCTCGGTCATCGGCACGACCGGCGCCTCGATGATCCTGATCCGGCCGATCATCCGCGCCAACGACAACAGGCCGTTCAACGCCCATGTCGTCATCTTCTTCATCTTCCTGGTGTCCAACATCGGCGGCTCGCTGACGCCTTTGGGTGACCCGCCGCTGTTCGTCGGCTTCCTGCGCGGCGTCGACTTCTTCTGGACGACCGCGAACCTCTGGCACGAGACGCTGTTCGTTGGCGGCCTGGTGCTTGCGGCGTTCCTGGCGATCGACATCATCCTGCACCGGCGCGAAAACGGCGCGCCGAAGATCAAGGATCCGACGCCGGATTCGAAAATACGCATCCGCGGCCTGCCCAACGTTCCGCTGCTGGCCGGCGTCATCGGCGCCATCCTGCTGTCGGCGACATGGAAGCCGGAGGTCAGCGTCTCCATTCAAGGCGTGACCCTCGAATTGCAGAACCTGGTGCGCGATGCCGTCATCCTGGCGCTGGCCTTCGTTTCGCTGGCGATTTCCAGCCGGGAGTACCGCGAAGCGAACGGCTTCAACTGGGGACCGATCGCGGAAGTGGCAAAATTGTTTGCCGGCATCTTCATCTGCATCGTGCCGGTCATCGCCATCCTGAGGGCCGGTCATGACGGCGCGCTGGCGCCGCTGGTCGCGCTCGTCACCTCAGCGCAAGGCACACCCAACGACCTCGCCTATTTCTGGCTGACCGGGGCGCTGTCGTCTTTCCTCGACAACGCGCCGACCTATCTGGTGTTCTTCGAGCTGGCCGGCGGCGATCCACACCACCTGATGACGGAGTTTGCCTCGACGCTTGCCGCGATCTCGGCGGGCGCCGTGTTCATGGGCGCCAACACCTATATCGGCAATGCGCCCAACTTCATGGTCTATGCCATCGCCCGGCAGCGCGGCGTCGAGATGCCCGGCTTCTTCGGCTATATGCTGTGGTCCGGACTGGTGCTGATCCCGACCTTCTTGATCGCGGGCTTTCTGTTTTTCGGCTGATCAGCCGACGCCGACATAGCGCCTGACCGCCGATGGATCGGCGCGCAATTCCTCGACATCCACCGTTTCGCGGTTGCGGCCGTTCTCAATGAACGAGACCCGGTCGGCGACCGACAGCACCGCGTCGACGCGCTGTTCGACCAGGATGGTCGAGACGCCCATGTCGCGCAGCTTCGCCACCGTCTCGCGGATTTTTGCGATCATCGACGGCATCAGACCTTCGGTCGGCTCGTCGAGCAGCAGCACTTGCGGTTCGAGGCAGAGAGCGCGCGCCATGGCCAGCATCTGCTGCTCGCCGCCCGACAATGTGCCCGAGCGCTGCCGCAGCCGCTGGCGCAGCAATGGGAAGAGGTCGAGCACGGTTTCCCGTGTCGTCTTGCCCTTGCCGCGCGCCATCAGCCCGATCTCGATGTTTTCGGCCACAGTCATCTCGGCGAACAGCCGCCTGCCCTGCGGCACATAGGCGACGCCGGCCTTCGGCACCTCATGCGCCGGCAGGCCGGTCAGTTCCTGGCCGGCGAGTTTGATCGAGCCGGCACTTGAGGGAACCAGGCCCATGATCGCCTTCAGCGTCGTCGTCTTGCCGGCGCCGTTGCGGCCGAACAGGCACAGCACCTCGCCCTTGTTCAGCACGAGGTCGAGCCCGTACAGCACTTGGACCTCGCCATAGAAGCATTCCAGTCCCGCGATCCGCAATGCTTCCGCCTTGTTCGTCTCAATCATGGGGCGGTCCCCAGATAGGCTTCCTGCACCGCCGCGTTTTCGCGGATCGCCTCGGGCGTGCCTTCAGCCAGGATCTTGCCGGCATTGAAGACGGTGATGCGGTCGGCTAGCTGCATGACGACAGGCATGTTGTGCTCGATCAGGAGCACGGTGGCGTTTTTCGCGATCTCGCGCACCAAGGTGATGAAATTGTCGATCTCAGAGTCGGCCAGGCCTTGCGTCGGCTCGTCGAGGATCAAAAGGCGTGGCTTCAGCGCCAGGCCCATCGCCACCTCCAGCAGACGCTGGTGGCCATAGGACAATTGCCCCGCCGGCATATGGGCGCGATCGGCTAATCCCGTGCGTTCGAGCGCTGTCATGACGCCGGCCCTGACCGCGCCTTTCGAGCGGCCATCGCTCAGTGTCCGTTGCACCGGCAGCGCGACGTTCTCGTAGGCGCTGAGATTGGCGAAGACACTGGTGATCTGGAAGGTGTAGGCGATGCCCTGGCGCACCCGGATATACGCCGGCAGGCCGGTAATGTCGGCGCCGTCGAAGACGATCGCACCCGAAGAGGGCTGGATGCGGCCGCTGACCAGGCTGACGAAGGTCGTCTTCCCCGCCCCGTTGGGACCGATGACAGCGCGGATCTCACCGGGCATCAAGGTGAAGTCGACGCCATCGACGGCGCGCAGGCCGCCGAAATTGCGTGACAGGCCCTTTGTGGTCAAAAGCGGCGTCATGGCAGCCACCCGAGCCAGCGCTGGCGAATGGTGCCAAGAATGCCTTTGGGGAAAAACAGCACCAGCAGGATCAGCGCAACGCCGACGATCAGCAGATAGGCCGATGTGTAGCCGCTGGTGACGTCGATGACATAGTACATGAAGACCGTGCCGATCAGCGGCCCGAGCGTTGTGGCAGCACCCCCGAGCAAGACCCAGAGCAGCGGCAGGATCGAATATTGCACCGATGCGAAGCTCGATCCGACATAGCCGAACAGCAGCGCATAGGCGGCACCCGACGCCGCACAGATCGTACCGGAGACGACCACGGCTATGAGCTTGTTGGAGAAGGTGTCGTAGCCCAGCATCTTCGTCCTCTCTTCGTTCTCACGAATGGCGACCAGCACGCGGCCATAGCGGGAGCGCACGATCGCCAGTGTGATCAGCAGCACGATCGAGAACAGCGCCAGCGCGCTCATGTAGCGCACGGTCGGATTGGTGAGATCGAGCGAGGCCGCACCGAAAGTGAGAACGCGCGCCGGCTGCGGCACAACCTGACCCTGATCGCCGCCGGTCCAGGCCGCGAAATAGAGGATCAGGAGATAAAACACCTGCGCGAACATCATGGTGACGATCATGAAGGCGACGCCCGTGGTGCGCAGCGCCAGCAGGCCGATCACCAGCGCCAGCACCGCGCCGCAGGCAATCCCGCTGAGGAAGGCCAGTGGCACACCCCAACCAAGCTGGATGATGGCAAGGCCGGCGCCGTAGAGCCCGGCGCCGAAGAACATGGCATGGCCGAGGCTGAGCAGGCCGACATAGCCAAACAGCATGTTGTAACCCATGGCGAACACTGCCAGCACCATGATGCGGGCGAGCAGGCCGTGATAGTAATCCGGCAGCAGGAAGCTCAGCACGAAGAGCAGGGCGATGACGCCGAGATGCAGCGCATAGGCCTTTGCCGGCGAAGCTTCGCTCATCGCGACGCCGTCCCGAACAGGCCTTGCGGCCGGAACACCAGCACCATGGCGACCAGCAGCGTGGCGATGATCTTGGCCAAGGTCGGCGAGAAGAACATCGAGATGATGCCGTCCGACATGCCGATCAGCACGGCGGCACCGACCGTGCCGCGCAGCGAGCCGAGACCGCCAATGATGACGACGATGAAGGACAGCAGCAGCGGATCCTGTCCCATCAGATAATGCGCCTGGCTGATCGGCACGATCAACACCGCGGCGATCGCCGCCAGCATGGCGCCAAGCGCGAAGACGCCGCCATAGACGCGGCCGACCGGGATGCCGAAGGCCTGCGCCGTCTCGCTGTCATATTGCGTGGCGCGCATGACGAGGCCGATCTTCGTGCGCGTCAGCACCAGCCATGTCGCGATCAGGAGAAGCGCGGAAGCGGCAATGATCGACAGCTTGTAGCCGGAATAGCCGAACCACGGCAAAAGGATGCGGTAGTTGAACGGCGGCTCGACGGGCCGCGCTTCCGGACCATAGAAGGTCAGCGCCAATTGCTGGATGATGTAGAGCATGCCGATGGTGGCAACGATGGTGGCTTCCGGATTGTAATTCAGCCGACGCAGCACCAACCGCTCGGCGACCAGCGCGATGGCGCCGACGATCAGCGGCGCGATCACCAGTGCCGCCAGGAAGCCGAGCGCCGGATGGCCGCCGATCGCCGTGGTGATCGCCCAGGCGAGCACGGCACCCAGCATGAAGAACTCGCCATGCGCGACATTGACAACCCGCATGACGCCGAACACCAGCGACAGCCCCAGCGCCGTCAGCGCCAGCACGGCTGAGGTGACGAGGCCTTCGAGGGCGGCAAGGAGGAGGTGAGGTCCGAAGTGCATCGGCTAGGCACCGAGGGATGCGCGAGGCACCCCCCTTGCGGGGGGTGAGAAGTGGTCCGCGTAGCGGACGGAAAGCCAATTGCTTGGCTTTCCGAACGACGAACGCCCGGAGCGACAGCGAAGGGCCGGGTCCGGCAGGACAGAGGGGGGTGCCTTGGCGCTCACGCTGCTGGAGCTAAGCTCACAGCGCCTGCGTCGTATAATCCCCCTCGGCCTCGTAAAACCCGTCTTCGATCTTGGTCTTGTGCACAACCTTCAGCTTGCCGCCTTCGACCTTGGAGATGTTCTGGATGCCAAAGCACTGGTGGATCTTGCCGTTGAAGGTTTTCGCGCCTTGCGGATGCTCAGGGCCTTCGGCGAAGGCGGTCAGGGCTTCGGTGGCCTCAACCAGCTTGGCGCGGTCTTCCGGGCCCTTGTAGCCGGCGTCTTCCATCGCCTTCTTGACGACATAGAGCGTTTCCCAGCAGCCGAACATATGCGCGGCGGTGGAAACGTCCTTTGGGTCGCCGACGGCGGCGCCATTGTCGTCGATGCCGACAGCGGCGCGATAGGCCTTTTGCGCTTCGCTGTCATCGGCCTGCGCGTAGCGCGGAGAGCCTTCCCAGAAATGGCTGCCGTCCAAAAATTCCAGGCCGGGGCTGTTGATGTCGGTGGCCTCGAGCGAATCGATGAAGCCGAACAGCTGCGGCCGGTTGGAGCCGTAGAACTCGCCGAGTTCCTTGACGAAGGTGAGCACCGCCGGGCCGACCATGACATGGTAGATCACTTCGGTCTCGGGCGGGATCTGCGGAAAATATTTGGTGAAGGACGATTCCGTCGGCGGGATGGCAATCTGGGCGATGACCTCAGCGCCCTGCGCCTTCAGCGCCGGCGGCAGGTAGTCGCGGTGGTCGTAGCCGAAGGCGAAATCGGGGAAGATCTGCGTCACCTTCTTGCCGGCATTGGCCGCGATCCACGGCGCCATCGACTGGATCTGGCTCTTCACGTCGGTGATGCCGGGCTGGAAGACGTAGCGGTTGAGCTTGGTCGAAGCGACATGGTGGCCTTCGCTGACGACGAAATAGGGCATCTTGTTTTCGCCGGCGGCGGGCGCCGAGCCGATCACGACATGCGAGAACAGCGTGCCGAAGACGATGTCGGTCTTGTGCTGGGTGGCGAACTTGCCGACCACTTCGGCGCCGCGTCCGGGATCGGTGCCGTCATCCTCGATGATGACCTCGACCTGACGGCCATTGATGCCGCCGGCGGCGTTGATCGCCTTGACGGCGGCAGCGGTGGTCTTCTCGTACCAGCGGCCATAGGCAGCGCCGATGCCGGTGCGGTGCGACTGGAAGCCGATCTTGATCGGCGCCGAGCTCTGCGCCTGGGAATAGCGAACGAAACCTGGCGCCACGGCAAGGCCGGCGCCTGCGGCCAGGCCCTTCAGCGCCGTGCGGCGGGTGAGGCCAGTCTTGGAGGTGAAGGCGGTCTTGGAGAGGTCGAAAAATCCGTTCTTGTCAGCCATGTTCGTTCCCCTGTTTTTCGGTTTTGACCAACGATAAGGCGGCTTCGGCATCCTCGCTCAGAGGGTGCAAAAAATTGCATGTGTACAAACTAAATCACCAAAGCCTTGATGTGGCAAGCGAGCTTTCCCCAACGACATCGGGGCCGCCCTTTTCTCATCCGGCGGTCGGCGTGGCAAGCAACCAGAGGCCGAAGACGGTGTAGGCGATCATCAGCAGGGTGAGCGGAAACTGGCTGAGTGCGGCGCGGGCAGGCTGCGGATGCAGGCGCCAGGCAAAGCCGTGGGCGATGAGGACGGCGAGCACATGGCCCAGGATGATGGCGCCGGCCTGGATGTTCCACAGCCACCACGCCGACTCCGCGCCGGCGACGATGCCGGCCTCGACCTGGATGTCGGCGGTACCGAACAGGTTCCAACCCAACGCGAACGGGTCGGACAGGGAGGCTAGCGCATACTGGCCGTCGACCAGAAGCGCCGTCAGATAGTGCGCGACGTGATAGGCGAGTGCGATCGGCACGATCGACCACACCAGCAGGCCGGCCGCTTGTCCGAGTGGCTGATCACTGCCCGCAAGACGCTGGCCGAGGATGACGGCGAGAAGGAACACCGCCACCAGCAGAACGAATGTCAAAACGAGCCCGAAAGTGGCGCTGCCGATCACGGCGGTGCGGCCGGGGAATTCGAGCGGATTGACGCCGAACAGGCCGAGCCAGAAGAAGGTTTTCGACAGGCCGTCGAAGGAGACCGAGGACAGGGCCAGCAGCAGGAAGGCGATGCCGCTGGACGAAAGTGGCTCCGCCGCGAGCAGCTTGGCGCCCGGCCAGCACAGTGCAAGCCGGCCTTCCTCGTCGCGCTCAACCGGCGCAAAGCGCGCCACCATCGCGAAGAAGATGGTCAGGAACTCGCCGCTGCGGCTCCACTGGGGATAGCCGAATACCAGCATCGCCAGGAAAGAGAACAGCCAGTAGAGACCGGCGGCCCATGCAAGGCGGGCCGGATCGTCAGGCGCCGGATCGATGAGTTCGAACCAGGCAAAGGCGAAAAACAGGATGACGGCAGGCCAGCAGCCGAGCCATCGAGGGAGGCGCCATGGTCCCTCATCGTTTGTGCCGAGCAGGCGAGAGGCGAGGCGCCATGGCCCATGCCAGGGATTGAGCCATAACCAGAGGTCGCCGAAGACGCCTTGCAGCAGCGTGCCGCCGGCCCACAGCAGCGTCCAGATCACTAGAGGCAGCGGGTTGGAGAGCGGGTCGCGGCTGCCGAAAAAGCCGGCGGCAATGAGAATTGCAAAGCCGGCAAAGGATGCCAGGCTGATGGCGGTGCGAGCGTTGTCACCGAAGGCGAAAAGCGGCCGGCGCCGACGCCAGAATTTGTCGAGCGAAGCCGCCGGCAGCAGCGCCAGCACGAGGAAGCTGACGGCCACGGCGAAGGCGCCGCCGATCAGATAGTAGCCTGTTGGCAGGAGCAGGACGTGGCCTCGATCGGAGGCGTGGGCGAAGGCGGGGGTGGGGGATATGAGCGATACGGCGGTAAGCAATAAGGCCAACGACAGAGGGCCGCGCTCTACGGCGCCCCCCTCTGTCCTGCCGGACATCTCCCCCACGAGGGGGGAGATTGGCAGTTCGCGCGATCGGCGCCTCTCTAGCGACGTTGCAGATTGGCGAAGGCGGAGATGAAGTCCAATCTCCCCCCAAGTGGGGGAGATGTCCGGCAGGACAGAGGGGGGCGCCAAGGAACTCAGCCTATCCAATTTTGCGGTCTCGTGTGGCGATGCCGGAAGCACCGGTCGCCCCTCACACCTTGACCAGTTGCTCCACGCGGTCCTTCTGGCCAAAAATCCTGATATAGCGCTCTATCTCCTTCTTATCCCCCGTCGCTTTGGCCGGGTTGTCGGATAGCTTCACCGCCGGCCTGCCATTGGCCTCGGTGACCTTGCAGACCAGCGATATCGCATCGAGGCTGTTGGTTTCGATCGGCGCGCAGCCTTCGAAATCATTGGTCAGGTTGGTGCCCCAGCCGAAGGACATGCGCACCTTGCCCTTGAAATGACGGTAGGTCTCCTCGATGGTTTCCACCTCAAGCCCGTCGGAGAAGATCAGCAGCTTCTGCTTGGGGTCCTTGCCCTTCTCGCGCCACCACGACAGGATTTTTTCGCCGCCCTCGATCGGCGGTGCGCTGTCGGGACGGAAGCCGGTCCAGTCGGCCACCCAGTCCGGCGCGTCGCGCAGGAAGGAGGCGGTGCCGAAAGCATCGGGCAGCACGATCAAGAGGTTGCCGCCATAGTAGCGCTGCCAGTCCTGCAGCACCTTGTAGGGCGACTGTTTCAGCTCTTTCTCGGACTTGGCAAGGGCGGCAAACACCATCGGCAGTTCATGCGCGTTGGTGCCGAGCGCTTCGAGGTCGTTGTCCATGGCCAGCAGCACGTTGGAGGTGCCGGTGAAGGCCTCGCCGATGCCTTCCTTCAGCGCTTCGACGCACCAGCGCTGCCACAGGAAGGAATGGCGCCGGCGCGTGCCGAAATCCGATATGCGGATGCCGGGCAGAGCCTTCAGCCGCTCTGTCTTGGCCCACATCTTGGCCTTGGCGCGGGCATAGAGCACATCGAGCGCGAACGGCCCGAAGGCCCGCATGGCCGCGCGAGATCGGAGTTCGTTGATGATGGCGAGCGCCGGGATTTCCCACAGCGTGGTGTACATCCACGGCCCGCTGAAGGTCAGCTCATACTGGCCGTCGCGCTTCGACAGCTCGTAGTCCGGCAGCCGGAAGCCTTCCAGCCAGGCCAGGAATTCCGGTTCGAAGATCTGTTTGCGGCCATAGAAATTGTTACCGCCGAGCCAGATCATCTCCTTCTTGGAGAAGCGCAGCGTGCGGGCATGGTCGAGCTGTTCGCGCAACTCGCCTTCATCGATCTCGTCGGCCAGGTGCACCGAGGTTGTGCGGTTGATCAGCGAGAAGGTGGTCTCCACCTTGGGGTACATGCCCCAGATCATCTGCAGCATCAAAAGCTTGTAGAAGTCCGTGTCGAGCAGGCTGCGCACGATCGGGTCGAGCTTCCAGGTGTGGTTGTAGACGCGCCGCGCAATATCGGTCTTTGCCATGTCTGGTTACCGCCTTCGCTGCCTGCCACCCACAATCGCGACAGGCCTCATAGCATCGAATTGGCCAGAACGCTGCCCGCTTTCAAGCTGGCCCGACAAAAAGAACGGCCTGCATATGGCTGTGGACAGGCCAATCTCAGCTCCCGGTCTTTGCGCCGATGACCTTGAGTTGCGGACGCTTGCGGCGGCTGATGATGCGGCCGGCGACCGGAGCGTCGGCGCGGCCGTCATCCCCGGCCTTTTCGGCGAACAGCCAGTCGATGAACACCTGCACGATCGGCGTCGTCCGCATTTCGTTGCGGCAGACGATGTAGAATTCGTCGACCGCCGGCACCGACAGGCTGAATGGCGCGACCAGCATGCCCCTGGCCAGCAGCGCGCTTGCCGTTACGGAATCGCCCAGCGCCACGCCATGGCCGTGCACCGCGGCCTCGGTCGCCATGCGTGCGTCACCCAGATAATGGCGGCGGCCGCGCTCGAGATCCAATGCATCGGCGGTTGCCAGCCAGGTGTGCCATTCGCGTCCGTCATCGCCATGCAGGAAGACATGATCGGCGAGATCGCGAACGCTGCGGATCGGCCGGTTGTTGATCAAGGTCGGGCTGACCACGGGAAACAGTTCGAGACCGGACCATTTGCGCATCCAGCAATCGGCCCAGCTGCCATTGCCATAGTGTACGCAGACATCGATATGCGGCGCGCGGATATCCCTGGGATCGTTGGAGGGGATGAGCGTCAGCTGGATGTCGGGATATTGCGCGGTGAAGCTGCCCAGCCTCGGCGTCATCCACAAAAGCAGCAATGCCGGCACGCAGGACACCGACAGCGCGCCGCTGCTGGCCGGCCGTGTCAGCCGCTGGGTGGCGGCGGCGATGCCGTCGAAGGCTGTCGACACCGCCGGCAAGAGCTCGGCGCCATGCGGCGTCAGTTTGACCCGTTGGCCGACACGCTCGAACAGCTTGACACCGAGCGACTGTTCCAGCGCCTTGATCTGGTGGCTGATGGCGCCATGCGTGACATTCAGCTCACCCGCCGCCTTGGTCAGCGAGCCATGGCGCGCCGTGGCCTCGAAGGCGCGCAGTGGGTTCAGGGGTGGCAGGCGCTTGGCCATGATGCTCCACTTCTTTGTGAGATTTTCTCACAGAAAACACCCTAACAATATCAATTGATTTTTCAATGCGGCTGCCGGACACTTCAGCCCGGAACAGCATCAAGACGTGAAATCTGCAGGCAGCCAGCGGGACAGCGACCCGGCCGGATGACGGTCAGTTCGCCTGGGGTCGCCGACGGTCATACAGCATCAGCCAGGAGGAACGGATATGGGTTACGATCGCGGCAAGCTCGACGCGTTGCGTCGCAAGTATGGCGAGAGCCATGGCGGCGAAATGTTCGACCCGAAGTTCCGCAAGGTCGCCGACAAGATCTTCTCCAAGAGCGGCACCAGGCTGGCGCCCTATTCCGGCATTCCGACCTTCCTCGCCGCGCCCTACCGTGAAATCGCTGCGGAGAATCCGGATTTCGGCGACCTGCAGGTGGCCATCATCGGCGTGCCGATGGACCTCGGCGTCACCAACCGGCCGGGCTCCCGCTTTGGGCCGCGGGCGCTGCGCGCCATCGAACGTATCGGCCCCTACAATCACGTGCTGGAATGCGCCCCGACGCATGAGCTTCGGGTGGCCGACATCGGCGACACGCCGTTCCGCAGCCGTTACCGGCTGGAGATCAGCCATGAGGATATCGAGCGCCGCACCAACCAGATCGTCGATGCCGGCGTCATTCCACTGTCGGTCGGCGGCGATCATTCGATCAGCCATCCGATCCTGAAGGCCGTCGGCAAGAAGGCCCCGGTCGGCCTCATCCACATCGACGCCCATTGCGACACCAGCGGCCTGTTCGACATGACCAAGTTCCACCACGGCGGACCGTTCCGCAACGCGGTGCTCGATGGCGTGCTCGATCCGACCCGCACCATCCAGATCGGCATTCGCGGCTCGGCCGAATATCTGTGGGAGTTCACCTACGAGTCCGGCATGACCGTGGTCCACGCCGAGGAGGTGACCGGTCTCGGCATACCCGCCATCATCGAGAAGGCGCGCAAGATCGTCGGCGACGGCCCGACCTATGTCTCCTTCGATATCGACAGCGTCGACCCGGCCTTCGCGCCGGGCACCGGCACGCCGGAAGTCGGCGGCCTGACGACGCGCGAGGTGCTCGAACTGCTGCGCGGCCTCAAAGGCATCAACATCGTCGGCGGTGACGTCGTCGAGGTGGCGCCGCAATATGACGCCACCACCAACACCGCGCACGCCGGCGCCCAGGTGCTGTTCGAAATCCTGAGCCTGATGGTGTTCAGCCCGGCCATTACGGGCAAGGGAGCCTGACGACCAAAACCAAGGCGGCCGCCGCGCTGGAGCCGGCGGTCGACCCAGACAATCAAAAAGCTTCCAGAAGGGGAATACCAATGACAATCCAAAAAACACTCAAATCATCCATCGCCGCCATCCTGGTGCTGGGCGCCGCCGGTTTCGGCTTCGCCACGCAGGCCGCCAATGCCGACGCGCTGGCGGATATCACCAAGGCCGGCACCATCAATGTCGGCGTCTTCGCCGATTTCCCGCCCTTCTCCTCGGCCAGCGCCGATATGAGCCTCAAGGGCTATGACATGGATGTCGCGCAGTACATCGCCGACACGCTCAAGGTGAAGCTCAACCCGGTCGCCGTCACCGGCCAGAACCGCATCCCCTATCTGAACGACCATCGCGTCGACATACTGATGAGCGTCGGCTACTCGAAGGAGCGTGAGCAGGTCATCGACTTCGCCGCTGCCTACGCACCCTATTACATCGCGGTGATCGGGCCGGCGGCGATGACGGTCAAAGGCAAGGAAGACCTTGCCGACAAGTCGATCGCCGTCAACCGTGGCACGCTCGAGGACACCTCGCTCACCGAGGCAGCACCGGCCTCGGCCGACATCAAGCGCTTCGACAACTACAATTCGGTCATCCAGGCCTTCATCTCCGGCCAGACCCAGCTGATGGTCGTCGGCAACGATGTCGGCGCCCAGGTGCTGGCCAAGCAGGATGCGCTGAAGCCGGAGCAAAAATTCCAGCTGCTGACCTCGCCCTCGCATATCGGCCTCAACAAGAACGAGGACGGCTTGAAGAAGGCGGTCAACGACGCCATCGCCAAGATGCTGGCCGACGGCAAGCTGGACGAAAGCTCGAAGGCCTGGCTGAAGACGCCGCTCAACCCCGACAATCTCAAGGATTGAGTTTCCGTGGCCTTTGCCTGGCTCCCGGGTGCTGTGGGCGACATCGCGCATGGCGCGGTGACGACGATCCTGCTGATCGCCGTCACCACGCTGGCGGGGACGCTGCTCAGCATCCTCGGCGCCGCCGGACGGCGCAACGGCCCCGTGCTGCTCAAGCGGGCCATCGCCTGGTATGTCGAGGTGATGCGCAACACACCGTTCCTGGTGCAGTTGTTCTTCATCTTCTTCGGCCTGCCCAGCCTCGGCATCAGGCTCGACCCGATCCTGGCCGCCATGCTGGCGATGACGCTCAACATGGCAGCCTATACGATCGAGATCGTCGGCGCCGGGCTTGATGCCGTGCCGGGCGGGCAGACGGAAGCCGCCCTGGCGCTGGGTTTGAGGCCCCGCCAGGTCTTCATCAAGATCGTGCTGCCTCAGGCGCTCAAGATCATCTATCCGGCGCTGACCAGCCAGATCGTCATCATGATGCTGGAATCGGCCGTGGTCTCGCAGATCGCGGTGCGCGAGCTGACCTATGAGGCCGACATGCTGCAGGCGCGCACCTTCCGTTCCTTCGAGACCTATTTCGTCGTGACGCTGGTCTACCTCGCTCTGTCGATGGCCTTGCGACGGCTGCTGGTCACCGGTGGGCGCCGTGTTCTCGGAGCTGGTGTGTCATGATCGAATTCACCTTCTGGGACATCGTGCGCAACCTTCTGCTCGCCGCCCGCTGGACGGTGCTGCTGTCGCTGGCCGCCTTTGTCGGCGGCGCTGCCGTCGGAATGGCGGTGCTGTTCCTGAGGATATCCAAGAATAAATGGAGCCGGCGCTTTGCCTCCGGCTACATCGCCCTGTTCCAGGGAACGCCGCTGCTGATGCAGCTTTTCCTGATGTTCTTTGGGCTTCCCATGCTCGGCCTGCGCATCGAACCGTGGACCGCGGCGGTGCTCGGCCTGACCTTCTTCGCCAGCGCCTACCTCGCCGAGATCTGGCGTTCCGGCGTCGACGCGCTGCCGCGCGGCCAGTGGGATGCCGGCGCCAGCTTAGGCCTGCACTATCTCCAGGAACTCAGGCTGATCATCCTGCCGCAAGCCTTCTCGATCACCCGCGCGCCGACGGTCGGCTTCCTGGTGCAGCTGATCAAATCGACGGCGCTAACCTCGATCATCGGCTTCGAGGAGCTGGTCAGGACCTCCAACGCCATCAACAACGCCACCTTCGAACCCTTCAAGGTCTATGGGTTGGTGGCGCTGATCTTCTTCCTCATGTGCTTCCCGCTGACGCAATACGCCCGTTCGCTGGAGAAGCAGGCGGCGGCGCGCTGAGCAGAAGGCATGTTGTGTTCTGCAACATCGACGGCGACTAACGCCGGATATCGGAAGTGACAGCAGGGCCGACAACGACCCGCCTGCCCCAGGTGAATACGCGCCCGGTGGCGGTCGTCCCCAACTATGCGCAAGACAGGTATATCATTCACGGCTAATGTTATCCCGCTGCAGGGAGACAACGGCCGATGAAGAGCCAAGAAACTCTGGCCACCACCACCCGTCTCGGCCCGGTTCATTTGCGCGTCGTCGACATTCCAGCCGCTTTGCCGGTCTGGCGTGACGTCATCGGGCTCTCGACGCTGACCAGGGATGGCGGGATCGTCGAACTCGGCGTCGACGGCAAGACCCTTATTGTGTTGCACGCCGGAGCAACAACCGTCCTGCCGCCAAAGTCCCGCGATCTGTTTCATGTCGCCATTCATGTCACGAGACGCAAGGAACTGGCCCGGGTCGCCGCCCGGCTGCGTGCCTCCGGCCTGAGGCACGGCGCCCAGGATCATCTGATCTCGGAATCGCTCTACGTTTCCGACCCTTCGGGCAACGGGATCGAGATCTGCTTCGACACGCCCGGGCGCCTCGCCTCCAGGGAAGAGACGGCTGGCGGCGGTGTTTCGCTTGTCGCCAAGGACGGTACAAGGCATTCCGGTCTCGAGCCCCTGGATGTCGATCGATTGCTGCAGGAGCTCGGCACGGCGGACCGTGCCAAGGTTCCGCTGGCGGTGGACAGCTTCATCGGTCACGTTCATATGCGCGCGCGGTCGCCCGAAACGCTGATGGCGTTCTACCTCGGCGTGCTTGGCTTCAGGCCACATATCCAGTCCGCAACGTTTGGCCTGTTCGACTGTGGTACCGAGGAACGCCCACACATGGTGGCGTTCAACATCTGGGCGCGCGGCGAGCTGAAGGAGCCACCCCTTGGCGCGGCAGGTCTGGAGCATTTTACCGTTGTGCTTCCGAGCCGGGGAGACCTCGCCGCCGTCACGCGTCGTCTCCGCGATGCGCAGGTGCCCTGGCTGGAAACGGAAGGTGCGCTGGACCTCGCCGATCCCGAGGGAAACCGCCTGCGGATGGTGTTCGCAAGGGGCTGATCTGGCTGCGGGCCTGAACCCCGGGAGGGGGACAATGGTGATAAGGGTAATCGGAACGGGCTTTGGCCGGACAGGAACGGACTCGATGCGCGAGGCGCTGACGATCCTTGGTTTCGGCCCCTGTCACCATATGTTCGAAGTCATGGCCAATGAAGACCAGAAGCGGCTTTGGCGGGCTCTGGCGAAGGGCGCGGCACCAGACTGGAATCAACTGTTTGCCGGCTACGCCTCCTGCATCGATTGGCCCTCGGCGCACTATTGGCGTGATCTGATTGAGTTCTATCCGGACGCCCGGGTCATCCTGACATACCGTTCGCCGGAAAGCTGGTGGGAAAGCTTCGAGAAAACGATCGTGGCAGGCATCAGCCAGAGCACGGATCAGGAATCGCTGGGTCTTGCCTTGATCTCCAGGCAGGTCTTCGGCGGCCGGCCGCACGATCGCGCCCATGCCATAGCCGTCTACGAAGCCAATATAGGCGCGGTCATTGCGACAGTGCCGCCGGCTCGGCTGCTGGTTCACAATCTGGGAGATGGATGGGAGTCGCTTTGCCTGCATCTCGGTGTGTCGGTGCCGGACCAGCCATATCCCAATCGCAACAACACCAAGGACTTTCAGTCGACTCTCGCACTGAATTAGTTCCTCGCGTCTGCAAGGGCTGATGACCACCTCGCAACTGCGGACGTCGATGTTGGCCTGGTTGGTCTCGTCCTTCCTTTGCCACGCAACCGTGATTTGCGGTCAGTCGAAGTCCGCCTCACTGTGAGCATAACGGCTTTCGGCGGGGAGGGCGCTTCAGCGATGCAGGCGAAACATCTTGTCGCTCTCGCGGGCCTGTTTGCCTTTTGGATGGCACAGCCGGCTACGGCCGCCAGCCAGGAACCCGATCGCGTCAGCATTCCGGCCGACGGCAAGAACGAGCCGGCGACACTGGACGCAATGCTGTTCAAGCCGCAAGGGCAAGGGCCGTTTCCGGCAATCGTCGCCATGCATGGCTGCAGCGGCCTGTGGAGCAGCAAGAACGACGCGGAGCTCAGTCCGCGCCATGCCGATTGGGGCCAGCGCCTGGCCGCTCTCGGCTATGTCGTGATCTTTCCGGACAGCTATGGTTCCCGGGGACTGGGCCCGCAATGCAAGAACGGCGACCGCGAGGTGGAGCCGTATCGCGAGCGGGTGGAGGATGCCAACGCCGCCCGCCGCTATCTGCAGACGCTGTCCTATGTGAAGTCAGCCGCCATCGCCTTGCTCGGCTGGTCGAATGGCGGCTCGACCGTCCTTTACACGGTCCGGCCGAAGGACCGGCCAAAGGCTGGCTCGCTTGACTTCCGCGCTGCGGTCGCTTTTTACCCCGGCTGCACGGCTTCGGTCGAAAAAGGCGATTGGGCGACCCGTGTGCCGCTTCTCATTGTAATGGGCGAGGCGGACGACTGGACTCCGGCCGCGCCGTGCAAGAAGCTGGCGGACGCCAACGCCGACAGCGTGAAGCTCATCCTCTATCCCGGCGCCTATCATGATTTCGACAATGAGGCGCAGAAACTGCACGAACTGCATGGGTTGGCCTACACGGCCAATGGCAACGGCGTTGCGCATGCCGGACTGAACCCGGCAGCCCATGCGGCGGCGCTCAAGGACGTGCCCGATTTCCTCGCCGTGCTGAAACAGTAGGGGGACATCAGATTAACCTGACTGTCGCCGGGCAGATGCCGCTTTCGATCACGCGCGCCGACCGTCGGCTTGCTGGTGCAGCTGATCAAATCGATGGCGCTGACCTCAATCATCGGCTTCGAGGAACTGCTGCGGACCTCCAACGCCGTCAACAACGCGACCTTCGAACCGTTCAAGGTCTACAGACTGGCGGCGCTGACCTTCTTCGTCATGTGCTTCCCGCTGATGCGATACGCGCGTTCGATCGAGAAGCGGGCGCCGGTGCGCTGGGCCGCGAGTATGATTTCTTGACGGGCGTCGACGGCAATTACAAACGATGAAGCTGTCTCTGCGGCAGCGCTCGAATGGGCCCTTTGGGGTCAGAGCCGGAATTGGCGAATGGCAGGCCCTGACCCTGTAGGCGAACTTTCTGAAGCTCACCCAACAGCGGCTTTGCGCCTCGCGCGGTGACAAATCCGGCAGCAGGTGCACCTCAAGATGATGACCGGAGATCGACCCAAAAATGATGGAGTTCAAAGGGTGACATCGCGTCTAGCCGGGTCAGATCATGCGAGGCAAAATGCAATACCGAGGATTCGGAAAATAGACCCGGTTTAGGGAGCGCCGTGAGGCCTGCCTGAGCGAGTTCCTGCGTGACTTCACTCCAGATCGGCTCGACATCCATCGACTGAACATAACCGATCATGGCGCCTCCGATGTCGTCCTTCCCATAGAGGTGAGATTGATCGACAAATCGGTTGACGCCGTGGGCGACATAGTTCGCGTTCAATGCCCATGTTCCGATCGCTTGACCTAGGCGTTTGCACTCGACGACATATGCGCGTGTCGCACGAGCAAGATCCTCTGCCTGATCGTCCTGAAAGCTCCACTGAAAGTCTGGGCGTTTATTTTCACGCGGCGTTCTTTCCGGGTCGTCTGGGCTCGGCTGATTATTGGCCTCAGCCGCTGGCGCGAGTGTCCATGTATGTTCGCGGCTCAGCGTCGGGCGCGGAAGGATATTGAAGAGCGCCTTCTGCCGTTCAGCGGCAATGCGATGCATTCGGAAAAATAGATCGCGGTTGAGATCGTTTTCGCATGAGTTACCGAAGCCGCTGTCGTCCGCCGCCGCGGCGAGACTCTCAAGCCCCGCACGAACGACGTCCTCGACTTTCTCGACGAACGACGGCCATAAATTGATCGCAATAGCGGCCAACCCGGTCATTCGCGGTCACCCATTGGTACGCGAAGCCAGCTGAAAGAATAACGCTTCTGCGTCCTCACGCGCAGTGCTGGCGGTCCATAGTCGTCGTGCATTTTGTCTGACGATAATGAAACTGTCTGCCGACACCGTCCTAATGGCACGCTTCGTGTAGAAAGCCGGCGAAAGCGGTTGGTCGAGAGCGTCTGCGCAACGAGTGACGACAGATCGCCAAAAGTCGGCGTCCTGCTCCTTTTCGTGCCGGGGAGCGGCCAGGGAAAATACGACCGCGATTGCGTCGCGACTTGGCGAGGCAATCGCCTGCCAATGCAGTTCGGAACCCTTTGGCAATTGGGCGTTCCACGCATCCAAAAACGCTCGGAGATAAGGCTGCAGTCCGCCGCGTAAAGGGGCCTTCGGAAGATCGGCGCCGGTTCCATGTGCGACCTTGGGGAATGACAGACGGTTTGTCGATTTCGCTTCTGCCCCTTTCCAATACAGGTCGTGACTCTCGGCCCAGAAGTCTTCAACTAAGTCCCGCTCTGCCTGGGAAAGCTCAAACAGGTCAAAAATGGCGTTATCAAGCTGGCAGAGCCACGGCTCTTCAGGTACTTTTTGCGGAAGAATGACGAATAGGCCAGATGTCGAACGGGATTGCGGTGGAAGTTCGCGCAACTGATCTACCGCCCGCACGACGCGTTTTGCCGCATCGTTATGTTCCGATCTGGACATGCCCCAGGAGGGCCTGAGCCGAACAGGAACGCGCAGCAGGTCGCGTGCCGTCACCTTGTCGTGCCATCCGCCCCAGCTTCCTGCAGTCATGAACAGAAGATACCGTCCGAGCGAGGACCACAACACACCCAGCGCCAGCTTCGCCTCAGTTTCGGAGAGATGCGGCAGTGGAATGCAATAAAAGCTGTGGCGGAATGAGAATTCCTGGCTTTCGAGCCTGGCTACAGGGCCGATCGGTTCTCTGACTCCGTGGGTGATTACTAGACGCTGCCCGTCATAGATTCGCTGATCGGGATCCCGTTTGATCCCAGTCGGCGGCGGGAGAAACCAGCTGTCATCTAAAGGGCCAAAACGCTCAACCTTTCTGTTATTAAGCTCAAGCAAGACCGCGAGCTTCCCCGTCGGCGCGGTGCTGCCACGCTGCCAACCGTAGCTTGGCTTCGGCTCCGTACCCTTGACGACCTCCCCAAGTGACCGCTCGAGCATAAGTCTGGACACCAGCGCCGCATCATGATGCCCGCCCCACCAGAAGACTTTCCAGAGATGATCCCCGTCTGCCAGGTCGCGTTGCGCCACGACCCGCCGGTCGAGCGGGACGGCAGCCATGGACCGCAATCGCGCGACAGGCCCCGCCCGCCTCGCGTTCCAGAGCACTACCCTCTCATCGGGGGAGGGGGAACGGTTCTCGGCCAGAAGAAAGGCGAAGGGCGCGACGGCCTTCGCGAAAAATACGCGCCGCACATGTGCCATGTTCACCACCTGCCTGAGCGCCGCGCGCTCAAGGAGATTTTGGCGAAACCCCCTGCTCGTATCCCGGTCGTTCCAAAATATCTTCATGCCGATGAGCAGGCCAAGGGTCCCGCCTTGCCGTAGCATCGTGAGGGAGCGATGAATGAATAGCTGGGAATACGACCCTTCGCCTGCGGGGAACTTGAATGCGGCTGCCCAAAGGCGGGGAATCGATTTCTCGGATGGCGCCTCTTGCCAAGGTGGGTTCCCAACCACCACGTCGAAGCTGCCGAGAGAGAGATCGAGTGTTCCGCCGCTGGCGAGCAGGCGGCTGTCGTCCGCACGACCTTTATAGGCCTTGTTGGCCTTTACACGCTCGGTAAGGAGCTGTTGCTCGCCAACAGTAAGGGCAAAGGCGTCCGAGACCAGAAGAATGCCATAGTGGCTCTCGTCGCGCACGCCGCTGTGCAGGAGATGGGGCAGGGGACCGCCCGAGGCGATGTCGGGTGGCTCCTGTTGGTCCAGCAACGCCAGATACAGGCTGAAGGCGGCTACGCGTGCGGCCTCCGCATTGATCTCCACCCCGAAGATGCGATTCTGCAGAATATGGCGTAACTCGTCGGGCGAAAGATTGCGTTTTCGCCCCTGTGCTTCGTAGCGAACAATCCGCCGAAAGGCCTCCACGAGAAATATGCCTGATCCGCAGGCCGGATCAAGGATCGTCGGTTTGAGTGCCAGACACGCCGGCGTCAGGGTGCGGCGCAACGCATCGTGAACAAGGTTTGCGGGCGTATAGTGGGTACCGGCGCCGTGCTTAAGCTCATCTTCCTCGGGCGCATCCTCTTCAAGCACCTCCTCAATATGCTCGACGAAGGATATCTTCGACTCGGACTGAACGTCTCGGCTACTCTCACCTTCCCCCGGAGCGGCCTCGTCGCCCGGCTTTTGACTGAGGGAGTCGTGATAGAATTGCTCGTAGATGCTGCTGATAAGTGCGAGAGGAACTACTTCAAAATCATAGGCCCAGAAAAAGAGAGGCTGCTGCCCGGCTTGTATTTCTCCAAGAAGAAATGCCCGTAACAGCTGCAACGCGGCATCGTCAAACCGTTTCTCCCGCGCCTCTCCAAGCGCAAATAGGTCACCGTTGAAATCGTGAGCCAAGCTCTCGAACAACGCGTGCGTGAAGCCTGCGTCACGAAGCACCCTGTCATATAGACGCTGCTTTCCCGGTGGTCCAAGCACAGGTATGGCGCCCTCATCGTTAAGCACACGCTGCCAGGCTACGTGTTTGCCAGCCACCCGCTCGAAATAAGCCCGCGTCAGTACTCCGCGATCCTCCAAGTACCGCACGAGGATGGATCGACCGATAAGCGCATGGGCCTCAGCCATAGACAGGCCTGTCGACTCTAGCTGCGCGCGCACATGCCTCAGGTCCTCGATCAGCCGGCGGTCAGCACGCGCAGGTGCGGAACCGCCCACTTCCATGAGCCCCTGCAGATCGGGACCATATTCGTCGATTTCTCGCGTAAGGCTAAGCACGTCAGCAGCTGAGGACAGCACCCGCCACGGATCTTTTGGGGGGCTTCCGCGCCTAGGCGGCAAATTGAGATCGTAGATGCGAAGCTCGTTGGGAAGTGCCACGAACAGGCAACGCGGCTCTGACATGCACCAAGCACGTCGATAAAGCTCACCCAGTGCTGCTTCATCCGGCGCCCTGCGGGCATCAGTGAACACCGCAACAGGATCGCCGCGAACAAAGAGCACCTTTTCGGCACCGAGTCTTTCAGCGAGGCTCAGCCAATCGCCGAGGTCAGTCCAGCGCTCAACGGAACTGTCGTGTTCGCGAAGCGCATTGGGTTCTGACACCGCATCAAGGAGGTCGTCCGACCGATCCGAAAAGCTGCTGTATATCTGATCAAGGAGCGTACGGCCTTGGTTATTCACGGTGTGCTCCCGTCGCGAACTGCATGGCTCGCTGTTCCCTCAGATGGGGCCGCCATCCAGAAAGATGGGCGGTGTGCTCAGCGATCTGCATCATGTCCGGTCCGCAGGACCAGCGGGAGTTGTTTCGTTTCATCGCATCCAAGAGGCGAACGAGGGCTTACTCCACGAGAGCCTCGGGCACCGTGCGAGATCCCAATGGCCGTGGTCTTCGCATCTAAGCTGACGGAAACCTCACTTTGGAAGATATGCTGATCAACCCGATATGCTGCACTATGCACCACTATGGTGACGAAGGGAATCCCGTTTCCTGAGCCGCGCCTATGCTGTTCGGAAACTTTGCGGCTGGTAAACAGCGCAAGACCGAGCGACGCGGATTGTTCGGGTCGAGTTGCTCAGCCACAGCAAAGGAAGCGGAGACGGCCCAAAAGGCGAGGTTAGGATGGCCGCGTCGGGCGCTTGCCGGATGGCTTTCGCAGGCCGATCAGAAGGCGCCGTATGATGAGCCGCATTGTCAGGAGATGACGGCTACGCGGCAGCCGTTTCGTTCAATGCCCGAACGCCAACGGCGGCGCGATGCGGTCGCGCCGCAGCCAGCGCCCCAGCAGCAGCGCCGCTACCACCGCCAGCCCCGTCGACAGGCCCATCCAGATGCCGACGCCATGGAAGCCGAAATGGAAGGCGAGCAGCACGCCGAGCGGCAGGCCGACGCCCCAATAGCCGATCGCGGCGTAGATCATCGGCACCTTGGTGTCGTGCAGGCCACGCAGCATGCCGGCGGCGACCGCCTGTGCGCCGTCGAAGACCTGGAAAAGCGCTGCAAAGGCCAGGAACGACACGGCAAGCGCGATCACCCTGGCATTGGCCGGGTTGCTCAGATCGATGAAGGCACTGATCAGCGGATGCGGCCACAGGATCATCACCAGCCCCATCAGCGCCATGAACGACACGCCGATGACGAAAGCGGTCCAGCCGGCACGCGACACGCCCTCCGGATTGCCGGCGCCATGCGCAAGCCCGACGCGCACCGTCACCGCCTGGTTGAGGCCGAGCGGCACCATGAAGGAGATCGAAGCGATCTGGATGGCGATCGCATGTGCGGCCAGCGAATCAGCGTCGATCAGGCCCATCAGCAGCGCGGCCGCATTGAAGATCGTCACCTCGAAAGCCAGGATGCCGGCGATCGGCAGGCCAAGCCGCAGCAGCCCCTTGAAGCGCGGCCAGTCGGAGCGCCAGAAGCGGCCGAAGAGATGGTAGCGCCGGAACCTCTTCTCCAGCATCACCACCGCTGCCATGCCGACGAACATCAGTGTGCTGGACAGCGACGTGGCAAGGCCGGAGCCGGAGATGCCCATGGCCGGAAAGCCGAGATTGCCGAACATGAACACCCAGTTGAAGAAGACGTTGCAAGCGACGGCGACGAAGACGATGACCAGCGCCCAGCCTGGCCGTTCCAGAGCCGAAATGAACGAGCGCAGCACGATATAGCCGTAGAAAGGCAGCACCGCCCATTCGAGCCAGCGCAGATAGATGCCGGCCTGATGCGCCAGTGCCGGCTCCTGGCCCATCGCCAGCAGAATGGCCTCGCCATGCCAAAGCACGAGCCAGATCGGGATCGAGATCAGGATCGCCAGCCACAAGCCCTGGCGCACGGTGCGGCGCAGGTCGCGCACCGAATAGCGACGACGGCCGAGCTCGGTCGCGATCATCGGCGAGGTTGCCAGCATCAGGCCAAGCCCGAAGATCAGCGGCATGAAATAGAGGTTGGCACCCAGCGCGCCGCTGGCCAGCGTATCCGCTCCGAGACGTCCCATCATCATGACGTCTGTGGCCGTCATCGCGGTCTGGCCGAGATTGGTCAGCACCATCGGCCAGGCCAGCGCCAGCGTCGCCCTGATTTCCTGACGCCAAAGGTTTTCCGGCGCGCGAGCGCCGGCTTCGATCGCAGACATTGTTCCGCTCTTTCCAGATACGGCACGTCGGCAAAGCGCCGGAAGCCGCATGTCAAACGGCAAAACCTTCGGTTCCGCAGCGTTTGCGTCAGCTTTTGGACGAAACGCGACATGAAGGCAAGGGAGGAGGAGCGGGCACCGATTGAGCCAGCCTGACGCCAGCAGAGCCGGCGACTGCCGCATCCAGCGCCGAATGGCTCGCCATTGCCGGGAACCAACGTCCATTTCACATGCGCGCCATGGGCTGCTACGGATTGAGTGGAGGAGCGAGGGTATCGTCACGGATCCCGGATTTTCCAGGAGGCAGCATGCAGTTCAAGCGCAGGAGGAACCCGGTTGCCACGCTGCGCACGGCGCCGGCCTTCGAACATATCGTCACCGAGGCGAGCGACAGTTTTCTGTGGCGGCTCGACGACTATCCCTGGGAACGCAATGTCTGGAACTTCCATCCGGAATTCGAAATCCATTTGCTAAAAAAATCGTCCGGCGTGGTCCTGGTCGGCGATCACATCGGTGAGTTCGGCCCGGGCTATCTCTCTATTGTCGGTGGCGGCCTGCCGCATGACTGGGTGACGGCGGTGCAGCCGGGCGAGCTGATCGAAGGCCGCGACATCGTCCTGCAATTCGATGCGCAGCGGCTGCGCGGCTCGGCAGGCCTGTTGCCGGAACTGCGCGAACTCGAGCCGTTCCTCGAACGGTCACTGCGCGGCATCGTCTTTCACGGCCGCACCGCTCTGGAAGGCGCCGAACTGATGGAGCGCATGGGAACGGTGCATGGGCTCGCCCGCCTCTGCCTGTTCCTCGAACTGGTCGACCTCCTGGCGAGGACCGACGAATATGAGCTCTTGTCCTCGCCGGATTTCTCGCCGGTTCTCGACGCCGCTTCGCTCGACATCATCCAGCGCACGCTGACCTATCTGTTCCAGCATTTCGCCGAGGATCTGAAGCTGCCCGATGTGGCCGAATTGGCCGGAATGACCGAGAGCACATTCTCGCGCTTCTTCCAGAAGAACACCGGCAACGCCTTCAGCGACCACCTCGCCAAGCTCCGGCTCTGGCAGGCCTGCAAGCTGCTTGCCGACACCGATGTTGCGATCACCGACATCTGTTTCCAGGTCGGCTACATGAACATCTCGAACTTCAACCGCGCCTTTTTGCGCAAGCACAAGATGACGCCGTCCTCCTATCGCAAACTGTCGCGCCAGCGGCTGACGCTACGCGCATAAGCGCGCCCTAAAATCAACGGCTTAGGCGGGATCGATACTCGTGTGAAGGACTTCGCCGCGAGGCGCCGCATTTTGCGCTGCACAATGCATAAAAGTACAGGTTTGCTGCAACGGGGCTTCTAGCTTGCCCTGATTGAACTCCTCATTTTGGCGATGGGTGGCATGTCGTTCGGGCGATGGTGAGGATCGCATGACCCGAGGACTTGCGCTTCCTGCGAATATTCCTGGAGGAGAAAAGATCATGAAACCAGTTAGGCTCGCTGCCAGCCTCGGCGCAGCTTTCGTGCTTTCCGCTACCGTTTCCACCATCGCCTTGGCGCAGGCGCCGGTCTGCTCTGCGCCGGTCAAGGTGCTGGCGCAGCCACGTGACGGCCTGACGCTTCTGGAGGACTCCAAGGCCGAGTTCCAGAAGCTTGCCGGCGCCAGCTTCCAGATCGACTATCTCAACGAGAACGACCGCCGGGCAAAGTCGCGCGCCGATGCGTCCACCGTCGGCAATTACAACGTCTATTATGTCGACGAAGCCAATGTCGCTTTGTTTGCGTCGTCGAAATGGATCGTGCCGCTGACCGATTATTATCCGGCTGACTATGATTATGCCGACTTCGATCCCGGCCGCCAGAAGGTCGCCACCTATGACGGCAAGGTCTGGTTCGCGCCGCTGACCGGCGGCGGCGACCTGATGGTCTACCGCAAGGATGTGCTCGAGGCCGCCGGCATCCAGCCGCCCAAGACGTTGGACGAGCTGATCGCCGACGTGCCGAAGCTGACCAATCCGGACAAGGGCATGTACGGCATCGCGCTGCGTGGCGCACGCGGTTCGGGCGCCAATGTCTGGCGCTGGATGCCCTTCTTCAAGGCCTATGGCGGTAAATGGTTCGACGGCGACAAGCCGGCTTTCAATTCGGAAGCGGCCGTCAAGGCGACCGAGACCTATCTGAAGCTGTTCAAGGACTCGGCCCCCGGCACGCAGACCGGCAGCTGGGATGAATCGACCGGCGCCTTCCTGTCGGGCCAGGTGGCGATCCTCGTCGAATCGACGCCGCTGTCGGGCATGGCGGTCGATCCGAAAACCTCGCAGGTGGTCGGCAAGATCGGCTTCCTGCCCCCACCGTCACCGCTCACCGGCGGCGGCTATGGCCATGGCCTGGCTATCGCGGCAAAGGCCAATGCCGACGACGCCTCGAAGAAATGCGCCGGCCTGTTCATCGCCTGGGCGACATCGAAGGAAAACGAGAAGCGCCGGCTCGACGCCCATCAGTTCGGGGAACTGAACCGCACCAGCATCCTGTCCAGCAAGGAATTCGCCGACATCTATGGTGCCGATCTCGGCCAGGCGCTGGCCGAGACCGGTAAGGTCACGGCGGTCAACTTCTGGCAGGATCCGCGCTGGCCCGATCTCGGCGATCGCTGGGGCATCATCCTTGAGGAACTGGTCACCGGCACCCGCACCGACGTCAAGGGCGGCCTCAACGAACTCGAGGCCTATGCCAACGAGCTGGTGAAAAAATAAGCCATCCTCCCCCTGCGGCGCGCGATCCGCGGCATTCAAGCGAATGTCGGGATCTGTGCGCCGCAGGTCTCCCTTTTTTCGTCGCTGCCGAGACGCAGCCAGGGATAGACAGATGCCTCGACGCTCTTCCTTGCCGGTCACTTTCGTCGTGCCGACGCTCGCCATCCTGCTGGTCCTGTCGATGGTGCCGACGCTCTACGCGATCGTCATCGCCTTGCAGAACCGCGAGCTCTCCTCGACAACCTATTCCTATGTCTGGTTCTCGAACTTTTATGACCTGTTCTTCGACCGCCGTTTTCTCAATGCCGTCTGGGTGTCGGTGAAGTGGGAGTTCGTCACGGTCATCGCGACGATGGTCGTAGCCATCGGGCTCGGCGTGCTGATGTTCGAGGTCGCCAGCCCGCGCCTGCGCAACGTCTACTGCCTGCTGTTCATCATCCCGGTGCTTTTGCCGCGCGTTTCGGCGGCCTTCGTCTGGAAGTTTGCCTACCATCCGCTCTACGGCATCGCCACCTATCCCTACAGGCTGATCACCGGCGGGTTGATCTTCGATCCGCTGTCGAAGCCGGCGACGGCCTTGTTCGCCGTCGCGTCGGTCGATGTCTGGCAGTGGGGCCTGTTCTTCGCCGTCATCGTGCTGAAGCTGCTCGAAACCCTGCCGCCGCAGCCGATCGAGGCGGCACGGCTCGACCACGCCAAACGCTGGCAGATCCACGCTTATGTGACCTTGCCGATGCTGAAAGCGCCGCTGATCAGCCTGATGTTCGTCAAAATGATCGAGTCGTTGCGCTCCTTCGACCTGATCTATGTGATGACCCGTGGCGGCCCCGGCGTGGCCACCGAAACGCTCGACATGTACGCCTTCTCGCAAGGCTTCATCGAATCCGGCAAGGTCTCCTACGCCTCGGCGATGGCAGTGCTGATGATGATTGCCACCGTCATCACCTTCACCATGCTGTGGAAGCGGGTGCAGGCATGAGGCCGGGACGTCTGATCGGCAGGATCGTGCTGGCATTTGCCGGCTTCATGGCCGTGTTTCCGCTGCTGTGGACCGCGCTCAATGCGCTGAAGAACAATGTCGACATCATCACGCGCGTGCCGCGCCTGGTGTTCACGCCGACACTGGCCAACATCAGCTACATCATCGGCCGCGACAGCGTGCTCACCGGGCTCTACAACTCGGTCGTCGCTTGCGGCTCGGCCGTGCTGATCGGTGTCGTGCTCGGCCTGCCGGCAGCCTACGCCGTGGCGCGCTATCCCAACCGCTGGGCCGGCGACATTCAGTTCTTCGTGCTGTCGCTGCGCTTCCTGCCGCCGGTGGCGGTCGCCATCCCGCTGATGGTGATCTGGCTGCAGGTCGGCCTCTACGACACTTTGCCGGCGCTGATCATCACCTATTCGCTGCTCACCATCTCGGTGATCATGTGGCTCGCCATCCCCGCCTTCCAAAGCGTGCCGAAGGAAATCGAGGAAGCAGCCTTCGTCGACGGCTACGGCGCCTATTCGGTGTTCTGGCGGATCGCGTTGCCCGTGGCCGCCCGCTCCCTGGCAGGGGCGGTCGCCTTCAGTTTCGTTTTGGTCTGGAACGAGTTCCTGATCGCGCTGATGCTGTCGAGTTCCAACGCCAAGACCTTGCCGATCGTCGCCTCCGAACTCTCCCAGCAAGGCATGAATGTGCCGTGGGGCATTCTCAACGCGTCGGTCGTGCTGCTGTCACTGCCGCCGCTGCTGTTCCTCGGCGTGCTCAGCGGCTTCCTGAATTCCGTTTTTCGACAAAAAAAGACTTGATGCGAGGATTACCCGATGCGGGCTTTGGTGCTTGAGAAAAAAGGCGAACTGTCGCTGCGCGAGATCGCGTTGCCGCTCGATGTCGGGCCTGACGACGTCAAGATCGCCATCCACACGGTCGGCGTCTGCGGCAGCGACGTGCACTATTACACGCATGGCGCCATCGGCAGCTATGTCGTGCGCGCGCCCATGGTGCTCGGTCACGAAGCCGCGGGAACGGTTGTCGAGACCGGCGCCAATGTCGAGACGTTCAAGGTCGGCGACCGCGTCTGCATGGAGCCGGGCGTGCCGAACCTGTCGTCGCGCGCGACAAAGCTCGGCATTTACAATGTCGACCCCGACGTCAGTTTCTGGGCGACGCCGCCGGTGCATGGCGTGCTCGCGCCCTACGCCGTGCATCCGGCCGCCTTCACCTACAAACTGCCGGACAATGTCTCCTTCGCCGAGGGCGCAATGGTCGAGCCCTTCGCCATCGGCATGCAGGCGGCAAGCCGTGCCCGCATCGTCCCAGGCGATGTCGCTGTCGTCGTTGGCTGCGGCCCGATCGGCATCATGATCGCGCTCGCCGCGCTTGCCGGCGGCTGTTCGAAAGTCCTGATTTCCGATTTTTCCGCGCCCAAGCTGAAGATCGCCGCGCAATATGCCGGCATCGTGCCGGTCAATATCGGCGAGCAGTCGCTGGTCGATGCCGTCGCGGCCGCGACCGACAATTGGGGTGCCGACATCGTCTTCGAGGCCAGCGGCAGCCCGAAGGCCTTCGCCAACCTGTTCGATGTCGTACGGCCGGGTGGCGCGGTGGTGCTGGTCGGGCTGCCGGTGGAGCCGGTGGTCCTCAACGTGCCGGCGGCGATCTCGAAGGAGGTGCGCATCGAGACGGTGTTCCGCTACGCCAACATCTTCGACCGCGCCTTGCAGCTGATCGCCTCCGCCAAGGTCGACCTCAAACCGCTGATCACCGGCACCTATGATTTCGCCGACAGCATCAAGGCATTCGAGCGGGCTGCCCAAGGCAAGCCGGAAGACGTCAAGCTGCAGATCCTGCTCACTGGCGAGAAGGGCTGACCATGTCCGCGATTGTTTGCTCCCATGTCGACAAGGCCTATGGCGCCACATCAGTCATCCGCGATCTCAACCTCACCATCGAGGAGCACGAATTCGTCGTCTTCCTCGGCCCGTCCGGCTGCGGCAAGTCGACCTTGCTGCGCATGCTGGCGGGGCTGGAGGATATCAGCGGCGGCGAGGTCTCGATTGGCGGCAAGGTGGTCAACGACCTCGATCCGGGCGACCGCGGCATCGCCATGGTGTTCCAGAACTACGCGCTCTATCCGCACATGACGATCTTCGACAACATCGCCTTCGGGTTGCGGCGCCAGAAGGTGCCGGCGGCCGAGATCCGGAAGCGGGTCGAAGCGGTGTCGGGGACGCTCGGGCTGGAGCCCTATCTCGGCCGCAAGCCCGCCGAACTCTCCGGCGGCCAGCAGCAGCGCGTAGCGATCGCACGGGCCATGATCAAGACGCCCAAAGTGTTCCTGTTCGATGAGCCGTTGTCCAATCTCGACGCCAAATTGCGCAACCATATGCGCGTCGAGATCGCGCGCCTGCACCAGTCGCTGAAGACCACCACCGTCTACGTCACCCATGACCAGCTGGAAGCAATGACGCTCGCCGACCGCATCGTGCTGCTCAAGGAAGGCGTCATCGAGCAGATCGGCTCGCCGGCGGAAATCTACCGCCGGCCCGGCAACATGTTCGTGGCCGGCTTCATCGGCACGCCGAACATGAATTTCGTCGAGGTCACGGTCAGCCGGGCCGGCAACGGCTGGACACTGACCGGCGCGGGAACGGTGCTGTCGATAGACGGCTCAGGCTTTCATCTCGAGGCAGGCCATCGCGCCGTGCTGGGGATCCGGCCGCCGGACCTGAAGACGGCCGGCGCCGGGGTCGCCGGCATCTTGCAAGGCACGGCCGATCTCATTGAATTCCACGGCAATGATGCGCTGGTGACATTCGGCTCCGGCGGCAAGGAGGTCAGCGCGCTGGTTCCGGCACGCGAATGCCCGCTGCTGAATGCCCCTGTCCGCTACACCTTCGAGGAAGAAAGCATCCATTTGTTCGACGCGACGTCAGGCGCGTCGCTGCGCAAGCAATAGCGCAAAAAACTACCGAATCGCGTCGAGTGCCTGTCGCTGGCGGTGCATCTCCAGGAAAATCCGGTAGTCGCGATCGAAGCGGGCGCCGGCAGCCGGGTTGGCGGCGCGCCTCTTGCCGCCCTGCTGCATGGCAAGGCAGGCGGCGTTGAGGTCGGGGAACAGCCCGGCGGCGGTCGCGGCAACCATACCGGTGCCGAGCAGCACCGCCTCGTCGGCCAGTGGCTCGACCACCGTGCAGCCGGTGGCGTCGGCATAGAGCTCCATCAGCAGCGGGTTCTTGGTGTGGCCGCCGGTGACGTGCAGCGTGTCGATCAGGTAACCGTTCTCGTTCAGCGCCTCCAGCACATGGCGCACGCCGAGCGCGATTCCGACGGCGGTGCGCCAGTAAAGTTTGCACAGGCTGTCGAAGGAGGAATCCAGCGTCAGCCCGCTGACGACGCCGACGGCGTGCGGATCGGCGAGCGGCGACCGGTTGCCGTGAAAGTCAGGCAGCACATGCAGGCGTGCGGCGAGGTTCTCGCCCTCGGTGGCGCGCAGTTCGGCGACACGCCCGGCGATCTTGGCATGCATGGCGGCGTCCGGCTCGCCGCCGGCGCCGTGCCAGCGGATGATGTGGTCGAGCAAGGCGCCGGTGGCCGACTGGCCGCCTTCCGACAGCCACAGCTTCGGAAGGGCTGCGCCGTAATAGGGACCCCATACGCCGGCGAAAGGTTGCGGGTCGGGCGACATCGCCATGACGCAGCTCGATGTTCCGGCGATCAGCGCCAGATGCCGGCCGATATCCTGATCGTCACCGGCAAAGCCGCCGAGCACGCCAAGCGCGCCGGCATAGGCATCGATGACGCCGGCGCCGACCCGGCAGTTTTCCGTCAAGCCGAGCTCCGCCGCCGCTTGCGCCGTCAGCGGACCAATGTCGGCGCCGACCGGACTGGCCCGCTCCGGCAAATTGCCGTGTTCAAAGAGATCGTCGAGGCCAACGATTTCGAAGAAATCGCGCTGCCATGCGTTTTCCTCATGCGCCAGATAGGTCCACTTCGCTGTCAGCGTGCATTGCGAGCGAGCCAGCGAGCCGGTCGCCTGCCAGGTCAGGAAATCGGCGAGGTCAAATAGGTAGCCGGCTTCATTCCAGCTCTTTCGCAAATTGCGCTTCAGCCACATCAGCTTCGGCGTCGCCATCTCCGGCGACATGACGCCGCCGATATAGTTGAGCACTTCGTGGCTGCTCGCCGTGCATTCGTCGGCTTCGGCAATGGCGCGGTGGTCGAGCCAGACTATGGTGTCCCAGCGCTTGTCGCCGGTGGTCGAAACGCTGAGCTGTTCGCCGTGCCGGTCGCGCACGACCAGCGAGCAGGTGGCATCAAACGAGATGCCGACAATATCTTGCGCCGCAACGCCGGCTTTTTCGCGGGCGGCACGTACTGCAACGCAGACCGCCGACCAGATATCGCGCGAATCATGCTCGGCGTGATCAGGCTTTGGCTGGTTCATGGCGATCGGCCGATCGGCACGGCCGAGCAAGCTACCACTGGCGTCGAGAATGCCCGCACGAGCGCTCCCGGTGCCGACATCGACCGCGCAAACAAATTGTTTCGTCAAGATGCTCTAACTCTCGCTCCCAGGCCTGCAATCAGATCGGGCAATTGCAGCATGTCAGCGAATATAAAGTCCGGTTCACTCGACGCAAGCCGCGCTTTTAGTGCGGGGTTGCCGGCATGGGCGCCGCCGGTGAAGGCAAGGACGCGCATACCTGCCGCGCGCGCCGCCGCGACGCCGGCCGGACTGTCCTCGATGACGACGCATTCGCGCGGATGGGCCTTCATGCTGGCAGCGGCGTGGAGGAAAAGATCCGGCGCCGGCTTTCCCTTGGCCACCATGGCGGCGCTGAACAGATGCGGCTCCATCAGCCCGAGCAGGCCGGTGACGTCGAGCGCATAGCGGATGCGCTCCAGCGTGCCGGAGGAGGCGACGCAGAACGGCAGGCCGAGCTTGGGCAACATCTCCTTGACGCCGGGGATCGGCTTCAACTCCTCACGGAATTTGCGCATCAGGTCGACACGCATGGCGGTCAGATGCTGATCGCTGATCTCCAGGCCGAAGTTGCGGCGGAGAATCTCGCGCACGCTTTTCATGCTCTTGCCGAGGAAATGCTCGTAGGCGGCGTCTTCGTCGACGCTGCCGCCGGCAAGTTCGATCATGCCGAGCAGCGCCGAGACGGAAAGCGCTTCGCTGTCGACCAGCACGCCATCGCAGTCGAAGATGACCAGTTCAGGCGTCATGATGCCTGATAGCTCTCAGAGCTTGCCGGCGATGTAGCGCGTCAGCGTGGCGCGGGCGCCATTGGCCCACAACACGTTGAGCGCATGGCCGAAGGCCTCGACGAAGGCTGTGGCGCGGCCGACATCGCCATAGATGTCCTCCATCGCCAGCCACGCGGCGGGCACATCCTTTGCCGCCTTCGCTGTCGCCTGCAAACGGTCCCAGCTCGGGTCGTTGGGTTCGATGACGGCACCGCTGTCTGATGTACCGAAGCAATAGCGACACCACAGCGCCGATTCCAGCGCCAGCCCGGAGACACTCTTTCCCGCCTTCAGACGGTCGGCGATGGTCGGGATGATGAATTTCGGCTGGCGGTTGGAGCCGTCGAGGCAGAGCCGGCGGATGGTGTCGCCGATCTTGGGATTGGAGAAGCGCTTCTCGATGAGCTGGTAATACTCCTCCAGCACCGTGTCCGGCACCGGCGGCACCGTCGGAATGATCTCGTCATGCTCGAGCTTGTCGAGAAAGCTACGCACCAGCGGCTCCTGCATCGCCTCATGGACGAAATGGATGTCCATCAGCCCAGCCGGGTAGGCGATGGTGGCGTGGCCGCCATTGAGGATGCGGATCTTCATCAATTCGTACGGCGCGACGTCCTTGACGAACTGCACGCCGACCTTTTCCAGCGGCGGACGGCCGTCGGTGAAATGGTCTTCCAGCACCCACTGCCGGAACGGCTCGCAGAACACCGGCCAGTTGTCCTCGACGCCAAAATCCTTGGCCAGGATGCCGCGTTCGCGATCCGTGGTGGCAGGGGTGATGCGATCCACCATGCCGTTCGGGAAGGCGACGTGCTCGCTGACCCAGTTGGCCAGATCCTCGTCGATCAGCCGTGCCAGACCAATGACGCCGTCCGACGTGACATGGCCGTTGTGAGGGATGTTGTCGCAGGACATCACGGTGAACGGCACGGTGCCCTCGTCGCGCCGGCGCACCAGCCCGGCTAGAATGAGGCCGAACACCGTTTTCGGCGTGGCGCCCGGCTGCGCGTCGGCGACGATGTCGGGATGGGCGGGGTTGAAGACGCCCGACGCCGGGTCGATGAAATAGCCGCCTTCGGTGATGGTCAATGAGACGATCTTGATCGCCGGGTCGGCAAGCCTTTCGATGATGCCGGCCGCATCCCCCGGCATCAGGAAGTCGATCATGGCGCCGGTGACACGGGCGCTCATATGGCCGTCATCCTGCTCGACCACCGTGGTCAACCAGTCCTGCTCTTCCAGCTTGCCGCGGCCGATCTTCTCGCCGTCGAACACACCGGCGCCGACCAGCGCCCAGTCATGGCCGATGCCTGCATTGAACAGATCGTCGAGATAGACGGCCTGGTGCGAGCGATGGAAATTGCCGACGCCGAAATGCACGATGCCGGCCCTCAGCTTGGCACGGTCATATTTCGGACCGGCGACCTTGGCGGGGAGGTTGGCGAGAGTGGCGGAAGAGAGTTTCACGGTCATCTGTTTTACCCTTTGGCCGGGCTTCGGCCTCGTTACTCCGCCTCTCCCCGTCCCATCGGGAGAGGGCAAGGGCGGCACATGCCTTGCGAGGCCGATGCGGCCTCTGATGTTGGCCTCTGCTTCTCGCGGAGGAACGAGAAGCAGAGGCCGGCCCCCCTCAACTCATCCACTGGCCGCCATCGACATTGTAGGTCTGGGCGACGATGTATTCGGCTTCATCGCTGGCCAGGAACACGGCCATGCCGGCGAGGTCCTCGGGCTTGCCCATGCGGCCGTAAGGCACCCCTTCGCCGACGAGCCTCTTCTTCTCGCCCTTCGGCCGGTTCTCGTATTTGGCGAACAGGGCGTCGACCTGGTCCCACATGTCGCTGTCCACGACCCCGGGCGCGATGCCGTTGACGTTGATGCGGTGCTTGATCAAGTCGAGCCCCGCTGACTGGGTCAGCGAGATGACGGCTGCCTTGGTGGCGCAATAGACACCGACCAGCGCCTCGCCGCGCCGCCCGGCCTGGCTTGCCATGTTGATGATCTTGCCGCCCTTGCCCCGCGCGATCATCGAGCGGGCGGCCGCCTGCAGCATGAACAGCGTGCCGGCGACATTGACGGAGAACAGTTTCTCGTAGCTCGCCCGCGATATCTCGATGATCGGCGCCAGGTCGAACAAAGCGGCGTTGTTGATCAAGATATCGAGCCCGCCGGCCTTGCTTTCCACCGTCTTCACCGCGGCATCGATCGATGCCTGGTCGGTGACATCGAGTTTCACCGCATAGGCTTTGCCGCCGATCTCGCCGGCTGTCTTCTCGGCGGCTTCCGGGTTGATGTCGGCAATTGCCACGACAGCACCTTCGCGCGCATAGGCCTCGGCGAACGCTTTGCCAATGCCACGGGCCGAACCCGTGATCAGCGCCGATTTGCCGGCCAGGCGCATGCTCACATCGCCTTTCCGTCGGCACCGAACCGGTGCAGCTTGGCCTTGTCGGGCGTCAGGTAGATGGTGTCGCCGTGATGGACGGCGAGCTCGCCATCGGCGCGCACCGTCAGCGGCCCGACGCCGTCAGCTTGAACGTGCAGGAACGTGTCGGAGCCCAGATGTTCGGCGACGCCGACGGTGGCCTTCCATTCGCCTGCCGTGGTCGAGATTTCCATGTGTTCCGGACGGATGCCGATGGTCTTGGTGCCGTGTTTGGCGGCCGGCGCGCCTTCGATCAGGTTCATCTTCGGCGAGCCGATGAAGCCGGCGACGAACAGGTTCTTCGGCGTCTTGTAGAGTTCCATCGGCGAACCGACCTGCTCGATATTGCCGGCATTCAGCACGACGATCTTGTCGGCCATGGTCATGGCTTCGACCTGGTCGTGGGTGACGTAGATCATCGTCGTCTTGAGCTGATGGTGCAGCTCGCTGATCTCCAGGCGCATCGTGCCGCGCAGTGCGGCATCGAGGTTGGACAGCGGTTCGTCGAACAGGAATGCGGTCGGCTGACGCACGATGGCACGACCGATGGCGACGCGCTGGCGCTGGCCGCCGGAAAGCTGGCCGGGCCGGCGTTCCAGATAGTTGGTAAGGTTGAGCACGCGCGCCGCGTCTCCCACCTTCTTCTCGATGGTGGCCTTGTCTTCGCCGGCCATCTTCAGCGGGAAGCCGATGTTCTTGGCCACCGTCATATGCGGGTAGAGCGCGTAGGACTGGAACACCATGGCCAGCTTGCGCTTGGCCGGTGCTTCGCCGGTGACGTCACGGCCGTCGATGTTGATGGTGCCGCCGCTGGTGTCTTCGAGACCGGCGATCAGCCGCAGCAGCGTTGACTTGCCGCAACCCGACGGGCCGACGAAGACGACGAACTCGCCATTCTCGATCACCAGGTCGAGGCCGGGGATGATGGACGTCGATCCGAAGGACTTGGAGACGTTCTTGAGCGTGATGTTTCCCATGGTTTCCTCCCCGAGGGGTTATGTCCTGCCGATTGCTTCAGGCAAATTCCGTTACTTCACGGCACCGAATGTCAGGCCGCGCACCAGCTGCTTCTGGCTGAACCAGCCCATGATCAGGATCGGTGCGATGGCCAGCGTCGAGGCCGCCGAAAGCTTGGCCCAGAACAGGCCTTGCGGGCTGGAGAACGAACTGATGAAGGCGGTGAGCGGTGCAGCTTCGGTGGTCGTCAGCCGGATCGTCCAGAACGCTTCGTTCCAGGCCAGGATGATGTTGAGCAGCATGGTCGAGGCGATGCCCGGCACCGCCATCGGTGTCAGCACATAGACGATCTCGTTCCACAGCGAAGCTCCGTCCATGCGCGCCGCTTCCAGGATTTCGCCGGGGATTTCGCGGAAGTAGGTGTAGAGCATCCACACCACGATCGGCAGGTTGATCAGCATCAGCATGATCATCAGGCCGATGCGGCTGTCGAGCAGGCCGAGATTGCGGAAGATCAGGTAGATCGGGAACAGCACGGCGACCGCAGGCATCATCTTGGTGGACAGCATCCACATCAATATGTCCTTGGTCCGCTTGGTCGGCGAGAACGCCATCGACCATGCCGCCGGAATGGCGACCAGCAAGGCCAGGATGGTCGAGCCGACCGAGAGCAGCACCGAGTTCAGGAAGAACTTGAAGTAGCCGCTCTGCGCCTGAACCTCGGTATAGCTCTCGAATGTCCCCGACGGGATCATGCTGAAGCCCTGGATGGCTTCCTGCTCTGACTTCAACGAGGTGATGATCGTATAGAGGATCGGGAAGAAGATCAGCAAAGCGACGATCCAGGCCGCAACGGTCGCGATTGTCTTGTGCTGGGTGGTGACTGAGCGTGCCATCGTGTCCTCCCTTACTTGTCCAGGTTCTTGCCGACGGCGCGCATGGCGAAGAAGGCAACGATGTTGGCGAGAATGACAGCGATGATGCCGCCGGCGGATGCCTGGCCGATTTTGAACTCGAGCAAGGCCTTCTGGTAGACGAGGAAGGGCAGGTTGGTGGAGGCGTATCCCGGACCGCCATTGGTGGTGACGAGGATCTCGGCGTAGACGGAGAGCAGGAAGATCGTCTGGATCAGGATGACGACGGTGATGGCGCGCGACATGTGCGGCAGCGTCAGATGGATGAATCGGCTGACAAAGCCGGCGCCGTCCATCTCGGCGGCTTCCTTCTGCTCACCGTCGAGCGACTGCAGGGCGGTCAACAGGATCAGCGTTGCAAAGGGCAGCCATTGCCAGGCGACGATGATGATGATCGCCAGCATCGGATGCTGCCCGAACCAGTCGATCGGTTGCGCCCCGAAGAAGCGCGCTATATCGGCGAAAACGCCATATTGCGGATGCATGATCATGTTCTTCCAGACCAGTGCGGCCACCGGCGGCATGACGAAGAACGGCGAGATGACGAGGATGCGCACGATCCCCTGTCCCCACATCGGCTGATCGATCAAAAGCGCCAGCAGGATACCGCCGATCACCGTGATCAGCAGCACGCTGATCACGAGGGTAAGCGTGTTGAGGATCGACTGCAGGAAGGCCGGGTTGGAATAGAACAGCGCGTAGTTCGACAGGCCGACAAAGCCATCACGAACCGGGTTGAGCGGATTGTACTGCTGGAAGGAGAACCACAGCGTGAGTGCCAGTGGAACAACCATCCAGACCAGCAGCAGGACGACAGATGGCGCCATCATGAAACGGGCAAGCGAACGGGTCTGCTGAGTAGCCATGACGGTCACCCTTCAATGGTCAGACGGAATTTTCAGAGGCGTTGGAAAGGCGGCCGCCCGAACTGGGATTCGGGCGGCCGTTGCCGGTCAAGGAGGCGACCGGCATTCGGCACCGGGAGGAGCCTTACTTGATGTAACCGCCTTCGGTCATGGTCGCGGTGGCCGCGTCCTGTGCCTGCTTCAAGGCATCGTCGACGCTCGACTGGCCGGCAAGAGCCGCCGAGAAGAGCTGACCGACGGTGGTGCCAAGGCCCTGGAACTCAGGGATGGCGACGAACTGGACGCCGACATAGGGCACCGGCTTCACGGTCGGATGCGTCGGGTCGGCAGCGTTGATGGAGTCCAGCGTCATCTTGGCGAACGGAGCCGCCTTCTGGTACTCGGCATTGGCATAGAGCGAGGAGCGCGTGCCCGGAGGAACATTGGCCCAGCCTTCCTTCGAAGCGACGAGCTCGGCATAGTGCTTGCTGGTCGCCCACGAGACGAACTTCTCGGCGGCGTCAGCTTTCTGCGTGCCGGCCGGAATGGCCAGCGACCATGCCCACAGCCAGTTGCCGCGCTTGCCGAGCCCATTGTCGGGCGCCAGGGCGTAGCCAACCTTGTCGGCGACGGTCGAGTTCTTCGGGTCCGAAACGAAGGACGCGGCGACGGTGGCGTCGATCCACATGCCGCACTTGCCCTGCTGGAACAGCGCCAGGTTTTCGTTGAAGCCGTTGGAGGATGCGCCCTCGGGGCCGTCGGCCTTCATCAGGTCGACATAGAACTGCAGTGTCTTCTTCCACTCGGGCTGGTCGAACTGCGGCTTCCAGTTCTCGTCGAACCAGCGGGCGCCGAAGGAGTTCGACATGGCGGTCAGGAAGGCCATGTTCTCGCCCCAGCCGGCCTTGCCGCGCAGGCACACACCGTTCACGCCATTGGCGCGATCGGTCATCTTGTCGGCGGCCTGGCGGATGAAGTCCCAGGTCGGTGCGTCGGGCATCTTCAGCCCGGCCTTGTCCATCAAATCCTTGCGGTACATGACGAAGGAGCTTTCGCCGTAGAAGGGCGCGGCATAGAGCTTGCCGTCGACCGAAAGGCCGCCGGCGATGGCCGGGATGATGTCCTTGGCGTCGTAGTCGTCGCCGAGCTTGTCGAGCGGCAACAGCCAGCTCTGCTTGGCCCAGATCGGAACCTCGTAGGTGCCGATGGTCATCACGTCGTACTGGCCACCCTTGGTGGCGATGTCGGTGGTGACGCGCTCGCGCAGCACGTTTTCTTCGAGCGTCACCCAGTTCAGCGTGATGTCGGGGTTAGCCTTGGTGAAGTCTTCGGTCAGCTTCTGCATGCGGACCATATCGCCATTGTTGACGGTGGCGATGGTGATGGATTCGGCATGTGCGGCAAAAGCGAGAGCGCTGGCCGACAACAAGCCCAGGGTGAGCGTGCGCAGTTTCATCAAATTCCTCCCATGAACCAAGATGAGCATTTGCCTTGGCTCTGAGCAATTACTCACTTGCCGTGAATTATGTCAAGCCGGATTCGATGCTGCAGCGCAGCACTCGGCCTTGCCGGCGCACGACGCAGGCATGGAAATTTGGGACGGCAGGCCGCGCCCGCGCCGGATATCAGGCGACGGGGCAGGAAGGCGTGGAAGCTTGGATCGGGTGAAACGGGCCTGTCAGCAGGCGATCTCGGCCAGCAGCCAGTCGCGGAAGGCGCGGATCTTCGGCACGTTGCGGCGCGCTTCGGGATAGACCAGCCAGTAGGCATGGCCATCGTCGCCGACCAGGTCGAAGGGCTGGATCAGGCGACCTTCGGCGAGTTCGGCCTTGAACAGCGCCCGGGTCAGGATCGCCACGCCATGGCCGGCGATAGCCGCATTGGCCTCATAGGCTTGCGCGCCCATGCTGCTGCCGGGCCGCTTGGCAAGATCGTGCGCATGGACGCCCGCGGTCTCGAACCATTGCGACCACCAGACGTCGCCCGGATCGAGGATCGGCAGCCGCAACAGGTCGGCCGGCTCCTTGACGCCGCCAATGCTCGCCGCGAGCTTCGGGCTCAGCATCGGCGTGAAATCGGCATCGAGCAGCTTGTGCGCTTCCAGCCCCGGCCATTTGCCGCCGCCCGAGCGGATGGCGATATCGGTATCCTCGCGGGCGAAATCCGTCAGTCGGCTCGATGTCTCGAGCCGAACAGCAAGGGCTGGATGGGCCATCTGGAAGGAGCCCAGATGATGCGCCAGCCAGTTCGAGGCGAAGGTCAGCACCGTGGTGACGCACAATAGCCCGTCGGCGCCGCCGCGCGCCGCGGCATAGGCCTGGCCAAGAATGGCAAAGGCCTCGCTGACCGCCGGCGCCAGCCGTTGCCCGGCTTCGGTCAACTCGATCTGCCGCGGCCGGCGCAGGAACAGCGGTGAACCGACACGCTCTTCCAGCACCTTGATCTGATAGCTGACGGCAGCCTGCGTCATGCCGAGTTCGACGGCGGCCTTGGTGAAGGAAAGATGCCGCGCCACCGCTTCGAACACCCGGATCGCCTGCAGCGGGGGGAGTTGCGAAAGCTGTGGCGAGCTCAGATCCGGCATAAGGCCTCCTTATGGGTCCTTATCGACGTTCGATTGGCAAAGCTGGCCGGCAAGACCGACATTCCTGTCAACCCGTCATTCGGGTTCAGGATAGCGAAGGTTGACGATCATGACCATGACGCAGCAAAAATGCACTCCGGCTCCCGATCACCGCTGGATTTCGTGGCTTACGGACGGATTCGGCTGGTTCGCGATAAGGAAAAGGGCACATCTCGACATCAGGGACCTGTCGCCGCATCTGCAACGCGACGTCGGTTTCCTCGATGGCAACGACCCCTTTGGCAGGCACAGATAGACTTGTTGGCTTTATCGCAAAAGCACGCGGCAGGGCTTACCGGTCAGATGCTGGCCAGCAGGGCGGTCGCCGTCCGCTCATCGGTGATCAGCCCATTGACCAGCCGGCGGTTCACGGCCGCCAGGATCCCCGGCAGCTTGCGCTCGCCCATGGCCAGCGCAATCACCAGTGATTTTTCGCGCGACGGCAGCGACGCCGACGACACCCGGTCATTGGTGATGCCCTCGATCATGCGGCCATCGCGATCGAACACCCAGCCGACGATCTCGGCGATGCCGCCCGCTTTCTGCAAGGCCTTCAACTCGCTTTCGGAAATGAAACCGTCCTCATAGAGCGGCGCCTTCGGGCCGAGGTCGCCGATGCCGATGAAGGTGACGTCGGCTTCCGCCGCAAGCGCCAGCGTCGGCTGGATCATCGGCTGATTGAGCAGCATCTCGCGCTCCTGCGGTGAGGAAGCGATGACCGGCAATGGCATCGGGAAGGAGCGTGCCTTGACCCGGTCGGCCATGGTGAAGATGACGTTGTAGAAGGCGGCCGAACCATCCGGCGAGATGTTGCCGGTCAAAGACACCACCTTGTGCTGCGGGCATTCCATCGGCGGCAATTGCTCGATCGCCGCCTTCAGCGTGCGCCCGGTGCCGATGCCCATGACGATCGGCGTCGGCGAGCGCAGCCGCCGCTCGATCTCGGCGGCCGCCGCCTCGGCGATGCCGATGGTGGTGGAGGATGAATTCGGATCGCTCGGCACCACTTCGACCAGGTCGAGCGCGAAGCGCGATCTCAGCCGGGCCGCCAGGTCAAGGCAGTTGGCGATCGGATGGTCGACACGAACCTTGATCAAGCCTTCCGACACCGCCAGCGACACCAGCCGCTGCGCCGTCTGCCGCGAAATGCCGAGCGTGGCGGCGATCTGGTCCTGTGTGTTGCCGGCAACATAATAAAGCCAGCCGGCGCGCGCCGCGTCGTCCAGCCTGTTGCTGCCGCCATCCTGCCGGGTATTCACGTCCTGCCTCCCCAAGGCCGCCGGTTATCAAGGCGGTCCGCTCTTAGTTTCGCAGGGAACGGCAGTCTGCGCAATTGTCAATATCAAGGGCAATTGTTCGCAACTGCGAGACAGGGATTGTCCCGCCGACAATCTTTGGCTGGAGAAAGCAAGGCGGCTTCGGCTCCAGTCGCAGCCACCTTCTGTGATCCCGACGGTTTATCTCCCGGCGCAAACCCTTTAAGGGGATCGCAAAAGGAGCGCTGCATGACACCGAAGGCGGTTTTCTGGGACATGGACGGCACGCTGGTCGACAGCGAGCCGCTGCACGAGGCGGCCCTGGTGGCAGCGATGCGCAATGTCGGTCTAAAGCCGCCGACCGACCTGCATGAGCGCGTGCTCGGCGTCGCCGCCTGGCCGGTCTACGAGATGATGCGCGACGAGTTCGGCCTGGACTTGGCCTTCGACGATTGGATCATGCGCAAATACGAGCACTATCTGCCGCTGGTCGAGGGCCTGAAGCCGCGCCCGGGCGCAATCGAGGTCTTCAACGAATTGCGGGCGCTTGGCGTGCAGCAGGCGGTGGTTTCCAATTCGGACCGGATGATCGTCGACGCCAATCTGCGCATGGTCGGCCTCATCTATCCCGGCATGAAAACGATCAGCCGCAACGATGTGCGCGAAGGCAAGCCGCACGCCGAACCCTTCCTGCGCGCCGCCTATCTGGCTGACGTCGATCCAGCGCACGCGGTCGCGGTCGACGACAGCTGGCCGGGCGCCATGGCGGGTCTGGCGGCGGGCATGAAGACGATCTTCTGGCCGGAAAAGCCGATGGAAGGACCGCCCGGCGCCGTCGTCATCAACAGCGCCGAGGAATTGCGGGCCGAGCTCGGTCTTTAATTCCGGTAGACGGGTTCCTGCTCGTCGAGGATCGCCTTCAACTCGGCGAGATGACGCTCGGCCTGGCCGGGATAATCATCCATCTCGCTGGCCGCCTTCTCGGCGATCGCGTCGGACAGCGTGCGCAGCGGGCGGCCGGTCCACAGCGCCTTGATGTAGGTCTCGGCGGCACGCTCAAAATAGAACATGCGGTTGAAGGCATCGGCGACCGTGTCGCCGATGACCATCACACCGTGATTACCCATCACCATCACCTTGACCTTGGGATCGGTCAGAAGCTGCGAGCAGCGCTCGCCCTCTTCCTCGAAGGCCAGCCCGCCATAATGGGCGTCGACGACATGGCGCTTGAAGAACATCGCCGAATTCTGGTCGATCGGCGGCAGAGTTGAATCCGCAAGCGAGGCCAGCACCGTGGCGTGGATGGAATGCACATGCATGGCGCAGCGCGCATGCGGCACGTTGCGGTGGATGGCGCCGTGCAGGCCCCAGGCGGTCGGATCGGGCGCGTTGGGGCCGGTCAGCGTTTCGGGATCGTTGGCGTCAATCAGCAGCAGGTCACTCGCCTTGATGCGCGAGAAATGCACCTGGTTGGGGTTCATCAGGAATTGCGTGCCGTCCTCGTTGACCGACAGCGAGAAATGATTGGCCACCGCCTCATGCATGTTGAGCCGCGCCGTCCAGCGGAAGGCCGCGGCGAGATCGACGCGCTCCTCGTAGTAGGGCAGATTGGTCAGCGTTTCCTTCTGCAGGCGGGCAATGCTCATCGAAAATCCTCCGGTTTTGGCCAGAATGCCGCGACCGACGGCCACCCGCAACGGGTTTTGGTTGGTGCAGGGAGAGCTTCTTGTCTGTCAGGCTGCGGTACTGGTGACCGTCGCAACCCTCAGACCGCCATGCTCGACGATGAAATCGATCACTTCCTGCAACCCCTTGCCACGTGAAAGGTCGGTGAAGCCGAACGGCCGCTTGCCGCGCATGCGGCCGGCGTCGCTCTCCATGACGTCGAGGTTGACGTTCACATAGGGCGCCAGGTCGCTCTTGTTGATGATCAGGAAATCGGAACGGGTGATCGCCGGTCCGCCCTTCCTCGGGATCTCCTCGCCCTGGCAGACCGAGATGACATAGAGCGTCAGGTCCGCAAGGTCCGGCGAGAACGTGGCGGCAAGGTTGTCGCCGCCGGATTCGATGAAGATGATGTCGAGATCGGGGAATTTCCGATTGAGTTCGGCGATCGCCTGCAAATTGATCGAAGCGTCCTCGCGGATGGCGGTATGCGGGCAGCCGCCGGTCTCGACGCCGACGATGCGGTCTTCCGGCAGTGCCTGCAGCCGGGCCAGCATCATGGCGTCTTCCCTGGTGTAGATATCGTTGGTGACGACGGCGATGGAAAACTCATCGCGCAGCGCCTTGCAGAGTTTTTCGGTGAGCGTCGTCTTGCCGGAGCCGACAGGGCCGCCAATGCCGATGCGCAGCGGGCCATTTTTCTGTGTCATGTCGGGAACTCCATGATGGCAAGGATGGCGAAGCCTAGCCCGATCAACAGGCAGAGCGGCGAATAATAACGGACATCGAGCCGGGCGAAAGGTTGCTCGGGCGCCAGCCGCCGCCACCACGGCGTGAAGCCGGCAATGCCGCGCCCCAGGAACACCAGCCCGATGAGCAGTGAGGTTGCGGCAAGGCCTTCCCTGGGGAAGGGCGAAGCAAAGAAGCCGATGAGCGCCAGCGGCCAGAGCGTCGCCAGACCGAGACAGGCGGCAACGGCGAAACTGGCAAAAGGCGTCGGCATTTCGTCGACACCGCGAAAACCGACAACGGCGCGGGCGCAAGAGGCGCCGTCCGTACCCGGCCAGATGCCGCCAATGCCCCAGTAGACATGCAGCGCCGTGATCAGCAGCAGAACAATGGACAGTGCAAAGGCGAGGAGGATCATGAGCGGAACAGCCGCGAGTACTGGGTTTCGTGCTTCATCGCCACGACGTCGGAGACGAAGGCGCAACCGCCGAGATCGTCCAATGTCGATCCGGATGCTCGGGCGGCGGTCGATAGCGCCAGCGGCTCGAAGCCGGCCAGCAACGTGGTGGCCTCGCTCTGTCCGACGACACTGAGCCTGATCGCCGCCTGAACGAGATTGGAGAAGAAGGCTTGCAGGAAGGCGGCCAGGGCGTCCTGAAGTGCAATGCCATGGCCGCCGGCAACAGCGCCGACAGCGACGCAATAGGCGCATTCTGCCGGCAAGCGCTCCAGCACGGGATTGGGCCAGGCGGCGGCGGCCTTGAGGAAGGCTGAACCTTGCAGCATGGTCTCGGTGTGGCGTTCGCGCGAGCCGGCGAGCGCCTCGGCCAGGGAGGCGACTTCATCGAGATCGCCGCCTTCGCGGGCGCGACACCAGCTCTCGGAAAACAGCACCGCATCGTTCCAGCCCGAACCCATTTCAACCAGCGTTTCCAGCCAGGCAGCCAGGCTCCCGGCATCGACAACCAGCCCGTCATGCACCGCGCGCTCCAGGCCATGGCTGTAGGCAAAGCCGCCGACCGGGAAGGCCGGCGACAGCCACGCCATCAGCCGCAGCAGGGCGATGTTCGAAGGTTGGTCAGTCATGGTCGTGGTGATGACCGTCGTGGGAATGGCTGTGGGAATGAGAATGCGATTCGCTGTGCGCGTGAGAGTGCGCTTCACCGTGGCCATGCGCATGCGCCTCGGCGTGGCCGTGATCGTGGCCATGCCCGCCACCATGGCCGGAATAGGCGCCGCGCACCGGCTTGAACGGTTCGGAAACCTCGCGCACCGTGGCGCCAAGCCCTTCCAGCATCGCCTTGATGACGTGGTCGCGCAGGATGACGATGCGATCCGCCTCGATGCCCGCCGCGAGGTGGCGGTTGCCAATATGCCAGGCAAGTTCGGTCAGATGCACGCCGTCGCGGGCGCGGATGTCATAGACTTCTTCCGGCGCGGCAAGGATCTCGACATGACGGCCATCCTCCAGCACCAGCCGGTCGCCATCGTTGAGGGCAACAGGCTCGGGCAGATCGACCAGTACCTTGCTGCCGTCTGACAATTCGATGGCGCGGCGGCGCAGATGCCGCTCGTCGTGAGGGAGAACCGCTTGGCCGGAGGGCGCTGTGGATCCCACACTGCCAGCGGGCAGCACGGAGACGGCGCGCGGGAATTTGGTGAAGTCGGTGTTGAGGTTGAGTTTCATTTCGTGGCTCCGCCATTTGCTTGTGCCCGTGCGCGGGCGGGCCGCGAAAGCACGCGGTCGAGATAGGCGTTGACGCGCTCGGACTCGATCGGGAATTTTCCGGCGCGAGCCCAACTGCCCATGTCGCCCAGCAACACGTCGACGGCGGAAAATCGGTCGCCAAGCGCAAAATTTTTGTCGCCAAGCCGGCGGTCCAGCGCCTTGGCTTCCGAAGCGAAATCATAGGCCGCGGCGGGGCCGACATCGACCCGCACCTCCTTCGGCAGCAGGAAGCGGTGGCGCAATTTGTTCCACAGCGGAGCCTCGAACTCGCTCTGGGCAAAATGCATCCAGGAATCCAGCTCTGCACGGCCGGCGACGCCCGGATTGGCGCCCATCCCCTTGTCGGCGTGCTTGTCGGCCAGATAGACGCAGATCGCCGCCGAATCCGTTACCGTCAGCTCGCCGTCGATGAGGATCGGCACCTTGCCCGACGGGTTGAGCGCATAGGCTTCCGGCGAGCGCAGTTTCACTTCGACGAATTCATAGGGCTGCCCGAGTTCCTCGAGCATCCAGAGAACGCGGCTGACCCGGGATCCGCGCGATCCAATGGCCTTGTACATAGTAAAATCCTGCCTTTCCCCAGACTCTAGACCATCCGCTATGGTCATACGATCGTGTCGAAGAGCCGCAGGATGAACGATATCTGGTAGATCAGCGCCGCCGCGACGAAGGCGATATGGAAGCGGCGGTCGCGCACCAGGATTGCGGCAATGCACAGTGCCACGAAGACCGGCGTGCGGAACAGATATTCGTTGCCGAAGCGGGCGAAATGCTCCGGCCCTTTCAGCAGCGTATCGATGACGTCGAGCAGATAGGTCGCGGCCAGCAGGCCGAAGAACCAGCCCCGGCGCGAATAGAAGAAATCCTCATAGCTGGTGTAGTCCAGCATCGAATCCGGAAACAGCAGCGCGCAGAGCAGGAACAGCGTGATCGCGTAGAAGATGATGAAAAGGTATTTGCCGAAGGTCCAGGTCTCGATGGCGTAGAGGCCGAACTCCCACCACCAGAAATGCACCAGCATCAACAGCACCGAGGCGACCCAGGCCAGGTGCACGGGATAGAGCCGGTACTGGCCGGGATGCTGGACGATCCGCGCCACCCCTGACAGCAGGCGGGCGACGCCAAGTCCGATCACCATGCCCATGACGATGCGGATATGCGGGAAGATATCGTGGGGGGAGGCGATTTCGGTGGCCATGCCCTAGTCGCGAATGAGTTGATCCGGCAACCAAGGCGCGCCAGGGAAAAATTCCTGATTGAGCACGTCGGCAATTTGATAAGGACAATCGACGGGGAAATTCCTTTCGGGCATACCCGTTTCGTCAATCGCTTTCAGTCGGGCAAACTCGAATTCGCCAGAAAGCTGCGTTCCCGGATAGGTCTTGAGGCTTGGACTTTCATCGATCAGCTTCTTGATCTGATACCGCTGCTCTCGAATGGTGAGCAACCAACCTGCCTTGCGTCGTTCCGCCTGGAACTGCCACTTCAGCAGATGCAAAAGCAGCGTGCCAAGTCTGTTCGCAATCTCCCTCTTGTCACTCCGCCCCAAACTCTCGATCTCCTCGGCAAGATTCTCGCGATCGAGGTCGGAAAGAAGACCTTCGCGCAATAGCGCGCCCTGTTCGGCGCACCACTGAGCATAGTCTGTCTCAATGGGTGTAGACTTATGCCGCCGCTGTATCTGGATCTTGTTCATGGTCGCATAATGCGCCGTTTTCGATCCCAAGCCAATCGTTACCCGCCAATCACTATTCGCATCAAAACAGAAAATACCGCTGCGCCATCGGCAATACCGTAGCCGGCTCGCAGGTCAGCAATTCACCGTCGGCACGGACCTCGTAGGTCTCGGGATCGACCTCGACATGCGGCGTGGCGTCGTTGAGCACCATCGAATGCTTGCCGATGCCGCCGCGGGTGTTTTCGACAGCGACGAACTGCTTGTCGACGCCAAGCCGGCCATGCAGCCCCGACTCCAGTGCTGCCTTCGAAACGAACGTCACCGACGAATTGGTCCTGGCCTTGCCATAGGCGCCGAACATCGGCCGGTAGTGCATCGGCTGCGGGGTCGGGATCGAGGCGTTGGGGTCACCCATCGGGGCGGCGGCAATCATGCCGCCGATCAGCACCATGTCCGGCTTGACGCCGAAGAAGGCCGGGTTCCACAGCACGAGATCGGCGCGTTTGCCGACGGCAATCGAGCCGATGTCTTTCGACAGTCCATGCGCGATGGCCGGGTTGATGGTGTATTTGGCGATGTAGCGGCGGACACGGAAATTGTCGTTGTTACCGGTTTCCTGCGGCAGCGAGCCGCGCTGGCGCTTCATCTTGTCGGCGGTCTGCCAGGTGCGGATCGCCACCTCGCCGACACGGCCCATCGCCTGGCTGTCCGACGAGATGATCGAGAAGGCGCCGATATCGTGCAGGATATCCTCCGCCGCGATCGTCTCCTTGCGGATCCGGCTTTCGGCGAAGGCGATGTCCTCGGGGATCGACGGCGACAGATGGTGGCAGACCATCAGCATGTCGAGATGCTCGGCCAGCGTGTTGACGGTGTAGGGCCGCGTCGGATTGGTCGACGACGGGATGACATTGGGCAGGCCGCAGACCTTGATGATATCAGGCGCATGGCCACCGCCCGCACCCTCGGTGTGGAAGGCATGGATGGTGCGGCCCTTGATCGCCGCGACGGTGTTTTCGACAAAGCCGGATTCGTTCAGCGTATCGGTGTGGATCATCACCTGCACGTCGTACTCGTCGGCCACCGACAGGCAGCAGTCGATCGCCGCCGGCGTCGTGCCCCAATCCTCGTGCAGCTTCAGTGAGCAGGCGCCGCCCAGCACCATTTCCTCCAGTGCCGCCGGCAACGAAGCATTGCCCTTGCCCGACAGGCCAATATTCATCGGAAAGGCATCGAAGGACTGGATCATGCGCGCCATGTGCCATGGTCCCGGCGTGCAGGTGGTGGCCAGCGTGCCATGCGCCGGGCCGGTGCCGCCGCCGAGCATGGTGGTGATGCCGCTCATCAGCGCTTCCTCGATCTGCTGCGGGCAGATGAAGTGGATATGCGCGTCGAAGCCCCCGGCGGTGAGGATCTTGCCCTCGCCGGCGATGATTTCGGTACCGGGGCCGATGATGATGGTGACGCCATCTTGCATGTCCGGATTGCCGGCCTTGCCGATCGAAGCGATGCGGCCATCCCTGAGGCCGATATCGGCCTTGAAGATACCGGCGCTGGCGTCGACCACCAGGGCGTTGGTGATGACGGTGTCGACCGCGCCCTGGGCGCGCGACACCTGGCTTTGGCCCATGCCGTCGCGGATCACCTTGCCGCCGCCGAATTTTACCTCTTCACCGTGAATGGTGAGGTCCTTTTCAACCTCGATGAAGAGTTCGGTGTCGGCCAGCCTGACCTTGTCGCCGACTGTCGGGCCATACATCTGGGCGTAGGCGGCGCGGGTGATTCTGGCCATCAGCGATTGCTCCCGAAATGCGATTTGGTTGAGCTGCACATTGCCGCCATCCAATGGTCATTCAATGACCCGCTGGGCGACACCTTCTGATCCCATTTGGCGGTTGAGGTTGACAGGTCACCCCGAAACGACCGTTTGCCAAATCGATGGAAGGAAAATCCATGCGCAAAACGATAGTTCTTGCCGCCGCTGCCAGCCTGATGCTGGCCGGTGCCGCCAGTGCCCAGCAGCAACCTGCTCCGGCCACGCCTGCCCCCGCTCCAACCACGCCCGCTCCCGGCGGTCAGCAGGCCGCGCCGGCAATCCAGAGCGTCAACATTGTCGACATCACCGAGCTGCCAAAGGACACCCAGACGCAGGTCAATCAGGTCATCGCCCAGCGCGGCGATGAAGGCCTGCAGAAACTGCGCAGCTCGATCGACGCCACCCCCAAGGTGAAGTCCGCTCTCAAGGCCAAGGGGATCACCTCGGCGCAAGTGGTCGCGGCCAGCATGGAGCCTAACGGCGCGCTGACCCTGATCACCAAGAAGGCCAGCTGACGAAGCGGCGCGGCGGGCC
>NZ_JBFUGJ010000003.1:0-70931 GCF_056402975.1 Mesorhizobium sp. P3_A9
GGACAGGTTCGCATCAAGGACCTGTCAGACGATTTTGGCGTGTCGGAAGTCACGGTGCGCTCCGACCTCGAGATACTGGATCGCAAGGGACTGCTGACCAAGACCCGTGGCGGGGCGGTGACCCGGACCACGGATTCGACCACGGCCGCGTTCGCCCGGCGGATGCAAACGAACCTCGATGCAAAGAAACGCATCGCCCGGGCAGCGGTAGACCTGTTCGAGGACAACCAATCGGTCATCTTCGACGGCGGCTCGACATTGATGCAGGTTGCCATGCTGTTACCGCCGCTCAGCAATGTCGTGGTCGCGGCCACGGCGATGAATATCGTGCAGCATCTGATGCATCGGCCAGGCCTCGACGTTCACATGATCGGTGGCCGGGTCTATCCAGACACGGTGAGCACGCTGATCACCGATGCCGACACGGCTCTCGGCGGCTTGGTGGCGCATCAGGTCTTTGTTGGAGCGCATGCGATTGACTCGTCACTGGATGTGGTCGACGTGAACGAAGACATGGCGCGAACGAAGCGAAACCTCTTGCGCATGGCCCGGCGCGTTGTCCTGCTCGCGGATTCGAGCAAGTGGGGCGTCAGCGGGACCTCCAAGGCTTTTTCGCTGTCGAGCGTCGATGTTGTGATCACCGACGATGGCCTGYCCGGYCCRATACGCAGMSAGCTYGAKARGACSGGSGCCAAGGTGATCTATGCCTGAMCCCGTCKCGGTCCCTGGCTGCCACGGGAATATCCAATGCACGCATGACCCACGGGATTCGCATCGGCAGTCGGCCGTTTTTTCATGTCGGTCATTTTCTCCTCCCAAGGGCTGGCAGCCTCCCGATATCGCGCCAGCATTTTCGCATGTTCTATAAAAATTTTACGCGCGTCAAGATTTAAAATGTTGTATAGCGCGTTCCCAGAATGATCCGTTGCCGGCGCAGCGGATCCAGCAGAGCATGACGAAGTTGGGAGGTACGGCCAAAAATGCAGGGAAAATCAACGGCGAAGCTCGGAATCGGTGTCATCGGATGCGGCAACATCTCGATGACCTATTTGCGCAATGCCGCCCTCTTCGGGGGCATAGAGTTGCGCGCATGCGCCGATATTTCGGCCGACATGGCGGCGCTGCGGGCCAAGGAATATGGCATCCGGGCGCTCGGCGTCGATGCGCTGCTGGCCGACCCCGAGATCGATCTCGTCCTCAACCTGACCATTCCCGCGGCGCATTTCGACATTTCGTTTTCCGCGCTTTCGGCGGGAAAACACGTCTTCACCGAAAAGCCGCTGGCAACGTCCGCCAGCGACGGGCGTCGCCTGGTAGCCGAGGCCGCCAAGCGCGGCGTGCTGCTCGGCTCGGCGCCGGATACGTTCCTTGGCGCCGCCGGACGCCGGGCGCGCCGCCTGATGGACGATGGCGCCATTGGCCGCCCGGTCACCGGCACCGCCTTCATGATGGGGCGCGGCATGGAGCACTGGCACCCCAACCCGCAATTCTACTACCAGCCGGGCGGCGGCCCGGTGTTCGACATGGGTCCTTACTACCTGACCATGCTGGTCAATCTGCTCGGCCCTGTCGCGCGGGTGATGGCAATGGCGACCAAGGGCCAGGAGGAAAGGCGGATCACTGCCGAAGGGCCGTTCAAGAACACGACCTTCAAGGTCGGCACGCCGACCAATGTGCTGTCGCTGCTCGAATTCCGCTCGGGCGCCACCGTCACCTTCGGCGCCTCGTGGGATGTCTTCAAGCATTCCAACCATCCGATCGAACTGCACGGCACCGAAGGCTCGTTGCGCCTGCCCGATCCCGACACGTTCGGCGGCACGGTGTCGCTGTCCGAACGCGGCGCGGACTGGAAGGATTTCGCCAGCGAAGGCGAACTCTACGGCGCCCGCAACTGGCCTTACGCGGCACCTGACCGCGCCAATTATCGCATGCTCGGCGTCGCCGATCTGGTGCGCTCACTGAAGACGGGTGCAACACCGCGCGCGTCCGGCAATCTGGCGCTGCATGTGCTGGAGATCATGGAGGCGATCCTGAATTCGGGCGAAACGAAGAGCTCGGTCGCCATTGCCGGCGATGTCGTCCAGCCGGCGCTGCTGACCGAGGACGAAGCAAGCAGCCTGCTCGCCTAGGCGCAGTGACGGCGGAGATGGTAATGACGCTCGACCCTGATGCTTTGCGCATCCTCGAAATCGGCCGTGCGGGCGGTGGCGAGCCGTTCGAAAACGGCAGCGTAGCGGCGGCCCGGGCCGCCCATAACGCGTGGTTCCCGACACAGCAGGGCGAGCACGAGCCGGTGGCAGTGACCTCGCAGCAAGAGATCGACGGGCCGAACGGCCCGCTCACGATCCGCATCCATCGCGGCATCGGCGCGCCACGGACCGGGGCACGCGCCGTGCTCTATCTGCATGGTGGCGGCTGGGTCATCGGCAATCTCTCCTCGCATGACGAGATCTGCCGCTGGCTGGCCAATCTGGGCAACACCGTCGTGGTCTGCGTCGATTACCGGCTGGCGCCGGAGCACAAATTTCCGGATGGGCTCGAAGACTGCGCGGCAGCGTTGCGCTTCATGGCGGAAAACGCCGGGGAACTGGGCATCGACCCGGCCCGCATCTGCGTTGGCGGCGACAGCGCCGGCGGCAACCTTGCCGCCGTTCTGGCTTTGCTTGCCCGTGACGGGCTGGCGCCGCCGCTTGCCGCCCAGATCCTGATCTATCCCAACACCGATGCCCGCCAGACCGCGGACAGCTATCGGCGCTTCGGCGACGGCTTCGGGCTCACCGCCGCGACCATGGCGTGGTTCCGCGATCACTATGTGCGAACACCAGACGACATCACGGATTGGCGCGTCTCGCCGCTGCTGGCGTCAAGCCTCGCCGGCGCCGCACCGACATTTGTCGTGATCGCCGGTCACGACATCCTTGCCGACGAAGGCATGGCCTATGCCGAACGCCTGCGCGCCGAAGGCGTGCCAACGGTCCTGCGGCACTGGCCGGGTCAGATCCACGGCTTCGTCTCGATGGGCCGCCATATACCGGCTGCGCGACCGGCGGTGAGCGAGGCGGCTGCCTGGCTCAAATTGCAGACGCCCGCTCAGGCCGACTGACGCATCACCAGCGTCGCACCGAGCTTGACGTTGCGCGCCAGGCCCTGGCCAGGCGGATCGGCCTCGTCGAGCAAGGCCAGCAGCATCTCGACGCTGCGGCCGGCCATGGCGGCGAAATCCTGCGCCATGGTGGTCAGCGCCGGACAGGTGTAGCGGCTCAGCGGATGGTCGTCGTGGGCCGCGACACGGAAGTCGCAATCGGCCCGGCGGCCGATCTTCAGCCCGCGCGAAAAAGCCGCCGCCATGACGCCGAAGGCGAGACGGTCGTTGGCGCACAGCAGCGTGCGCGCCGGCAAGCCGCCTTTCTCGAGCGTCCGCTCCATCCATTCATGGCCGATGCGCTCGAAGTCCCAGTTGTAGCCGCCCGCCGCCTCGAGAACGACAGGCTCCAGGCCGGCGGCTCGCATCGTCTCGATATAGCTCTGCAGGCGCTCGCCTGAATTGTGATTGACGTGCGGAATGTCGACATAGACCGGCGGCTCGCCCGACCGGCAGAGATAGTCGACGATTGTCGACGTGCTCTGGTGGTTGTCGTTGCCGACGAAAGGCGTGTCGCCCTCGATATAGGTGTCGAAATAGACGATCGGAATCTCTTCGCTCATCCGCTCGAAGACGCCGGGTTCGGAGACCGACCCCAGCGGCGCTACGATGGCGCCGGCGACCTTCAGCGACATCAGCGTCCTGACCGATTCCGCCTCCAGCTTCGGCGAACCGTGCGAGGAGATGACGATCGGCCAGAACCCCTCGTCGCGGCAGCGCAGTTCGATGCGGCTGACCATCTCGGCATAGAACGGATCGGCAATCGTCGGCACGACGATGCCGACATTGCGGGTGCGTTTGCGGTTGAGATTGCGCGCGAAAACGTTGGGCTGATAATCCGAGGAGCGCAGCGCCGCCTCGATACGCGCCCGCGTCGCCGGCTTCACGCTGGCCGGATCGTCGAAATATTTCGACAGGGTCGGCCGCGAAACGCCGGACGCCCTGGCGAAATCATCCATCGTGCGGTGGGTCTTCTCCGCCATCGATATTCCTTTGCCCGCGCCCGCCAACTTTCCGGTCCGGCCAGAATCAGTCTTGCGGCCGTTGTCGTGAGGCAGCATTGCTTGACGAATTTTTTCCGTCAAATTTTCGCGTTTCCACTACAACGCAAAAGAGTTTCGCGCGTCAAATTATTTGTTGGCGTTCTGAAAATGAAAACCTGGGCTTCGAGCCTGCACGGACACGCTCAGCGTGCTGCCGCCGCTTATCCTGTTCGTCTTCCTGCAGCGCTTCTTCGTCGATCCCATCGTCGGCTCGGCGATCAAGGGATAGCTGCCCTCAATAGGGCAACCCAACATAGTTCTCGGCGAGCGCGGTCGATGCGGCCTGCGACTGCACGAGGTAGTCCAGTTCTGCTTCCTGGATGCGCTGGCCGAAGTCGCCGGTGTCGGGAAAACGGTGCAGCATGGTCGTCATCCACCAGGAGAAGCGCACCGCCTTCCAGACGCGCGCCAATGCCTTGGCTGAATAGGCGTCGATGCCAACCATGGATTTGTCGCGGTAGTAATCGCGCAAACCGGCGAAGAGATAGCGCACATCGCTGGCGGCGAGGTTGAGGCCCTTGGCGCCGGTCGGCGGCACGATGTGGGCGGCGTCGCCAACCAGGAACAGCCGGCCGAAGCGCATCGGCTCGGCAACGAAGGAGCGCAAAGGCGCGATCGACTTTTCGAAGGACGGCCCGGTGGTGACGCTTGCGGCCGTCTGTTCGGGCAAGCGGCGGCGCAACTCGTCCCAGAAGCGATCGTCGGACCATGCCTCGACGCGATCGTCCTGCGGGCACTGAACATAGTAGCGGCTGCGGTGCGTCGAGCGCATCGAGCACAACGCAAAACCCCGCTCGTGATTGGCGTAGACCAGTTCGTGATCGGCCGGCGGCACCTCGGCCAGCACGCCGAGCCAGCCGAACGGATACTGCCACTCGAAGGTTTTCAGCGCGCGCTCCGGCACCGATTTGCGGCTGACGCCATGATAGCCATCGCAGCCGGCGATGAAGTCGCAATCGATGCGATGGCTGACGCCGTCCTTGTCGTAGGTGACGAAAGGCGCTTCGCCGTCGAAATCCTGCAGCGCAACATTGGCGGCCTCGTAGACGGTGACGAGGCCGGCCGCCTCGCGCTTGTCCATCAAATCATGCGTCACTTCGGTCTGGCCGTAGACGGTGACGTGCTTGCCGCCGGTGAGCGCCGCGAGATCGATGCGATGCAGGCGCCCGTCGAAAGCCAGCGAAATGCCGGAATGCGGCAAACCTTCGGCATGCAGCCTTGCGGCAGCACCAGCCTCCTCCAGCAATTCGACCGTGCCTTGTTCGAGCACCCCTGCCCGCACGCGGCCGAGCACGTGGTCGCGGCTCGAGCGCTCCAGAATGACGGTCTCGACGCCGATGCCAGCCAGAAGCTGCCCAAGCAGCAGGCCGGAGGGTCCGGACCCGATTATGGCGACCTGGGTGCGCATCAGTGGCCGAGGCTTTCGATCTGCGCGGTCAGTTCGGCGGCGAGGCGCAGCGACGCGGCGGTGGCGACGACCATCTGCGGCAGCAGCAGCCATTCSAGCGTCCAGGCSGCRCCCGASCGCTCCTGYTCATGCACSAGMGCCTGATGCATGCCGGAMAGCTGSGTGGCGTTGAARCGGGCGAGCGCCAGCAGCGCYTCGGCCTTCACCGGGTTCTGCTTGTGCGGCATGGCTGACGAACCGCCACCCCCGGACAGTTCTATGTCGGTTCCACCCTGCGCCATCAGTGCAATGTCCTGGCCGAACTTGCCGAGGCTGCCACTCACCAGCGACAGCCAGCCGGCGAAGTCGGCGAGCGCGTCGCGCTGGCTATGCCATTGCGGCGCGTCGCCAAGATCGAGTTTTGCCGCGAGGGTCGCTCGCACGGCCTGCCCCTTGTCGCCAAGCTTTTCCAGCGTGCCGGCGGCACCGCCGAACTGCACCACCAGCAGACGTCTGGACTGCTTCGACAGTCTTTCCTGATGCCGTTGCAGCGGCGCCCGCCAGGCGTTCACGCGATCCGCCACCTTGATCGGAATTGCTGGCTGCATGCGGGTCATTCCGGTCAGCGCCCTGCCCCCGAAGCGTTCTTCCAGCGAGGTGAGCCGTATGATGGTCTCGGTCAGCAGCAGGCCGAGATGCTCGGCGACGGATTTCAGCCGGAGCACCAGGCTCGTGTCGATGACGTCCTGGCTGGTCGCACCGAAATGCACCTTGTCGCCATGCGGTTCGCCGACCGCAGCCCTGATCTGGCGCACCAATTCCGGCATCATGACGCCGTCCTTGGCGATGCCTGCCCTGAGCAAGGCGGTGTCCGGGCGGAAGGTACCAAGCGCCGCCACGATCGCCGCCGCGGCATCCCTGGCGATGATCCCGTTTTCGGCCTCCGCTTCCGCCAGCGCGCTCTCGAACGCCAGCGCCGCCTCGATTTCCGCGTCGACGGAAAAATGCCTCGATGCTTCCTCGTCACCGAGGAGAGCTGACAGCAATGGATGGTCGAAGGGCGATACGGTCATGTCCTGCTCCTCCTGACCATCAGCTGTCGAAGAAGACCGTYTCCTTSTCSCCCTGGAGRTGGACGTCGAAGACGTAGGTGTYGCCCTGRCGCYCGGCGATCAGCGTCGGCACGCGRRYRCGRTGCTCGATGCGCGYCAGGATCGGATCCCCGGCATTGGCCTTTTCCTCATCGGAAAAATAGAGCCGCGTGTGCAGGCCGAGATTGATGCCGCGCGCGACGATCCAGAGCGTGATGTGCGGCGCCATCAGGCGACCATCCCTGAACGGCACGCGACCCGGCTTGATCGTCTCGAAGGCGCAGACGCCTGTTTCCATATCGGTCGGGCAACGGCCCCAGCCGAAAAAGTTCGGATCGGCGGCGCCGCGCAATTCGGCCGGGGAATTGTAAAGCCCGTCGGCGTCCGCCTGCCAGATCTCGATCAACGCGTCCTTGAGCGGCGTGCCGGTGCCGTCCAGCACCCGGATCTTGAGACCGACGCGCTCGCCCTTGGTCTTGTCGTTGACCATGGTCGCGCCGAGATCGGTCGCATAGACGCCGCTAATGCCGCAGAAATTCGGTGTCAGCCCGATATGGACGTAGGGTCCCGCGGTCTGCGAGGGGCTTTCCCTGAGCCGGTCGAGCGATTGCGCCATCAATTGCCCTCCAGCCGGTTTTCGAACAGCGACGAACGGCGGCCGCGCAGCACGATGTCGAACCTGTAGGCGAGCGCGTCCATCGGGATCGTCGCCTGCGTGTCGAGAATGGCCGTCAGGGCCTCGATGGCCGCCTTGTCAGCGATGCCGCGCACGATCGGGCATTTCCAGATCAGCGGATCACCCTCGAAATACATCTGGGTGATCAGGCGCTGGGCAAAGCCATGGCCGAAGACCGAGAAATGGATGTGGGCCGGGCGCCAGTCATTGGGCCCGTTCGGCCAGGGATAGGGACCGGGTTTGACGGTGCGGAAGGCGTAGCCACCATCGTCGCCTGATATGGTGCGGCCGCAGCCGCCGAAATTCGGRTCGAGYGSCGCSAGATAGCCATCCTTCTTGTGGCGGTAGCGGCCACCGGCATTGGCCTGCCAGAATTCGATGAGCACGCCGGGAACGCCAACGCCGCGCTCATCGAACACGCGGCCATGGACGATGATGCGCTCGCCGATGGCGCTCTCGCCCGGCCTAGCGAAATTGTGGATGAGGTCGGCGTCGAGTTCACCGAGCATGGCGTGGCCGAAGACCGGTCCGGCTATTTCCGACAGCGTGTTGTCGAAGGACAAAAGCGCCTTCTGCGGCGAGCGCAGCACCGAACTCTTGTAGCCCGGCGTCAGCGCCGGCGGGTGCCATGTCCGGTCGCGCTGGAAGAAGGCACCGGTCTCGGGCCTCCGGTTCGAGCCGGACTCAGCTGGCATTGTCGGCTCCGTCCATTTCCGAGAACACGTCCTTGGCTATTCTGAAGGCACGGTTGGCGGCCGGCACGCCGGCATAGATGGCSACATGCAGGAACGCTTCGCAAATATCSTCGCGCGWSGCRCCGGTGTTGGCGGTGGCGCGCACATGCAKGGCGACCTCCTCATCATGGCCGAGTGCGGCGAGCAGCGCCAGCGTGACGATCGAGCGCTCGCGCTTGCTGAGACCCGGCCGCGCCCACACCGTTCCCCAGGCGGCCTCGGTGATCAGCTCCTGGAAAGGCTGGTCGAAATCGGTGGCGGTGACCTCGGCCCGGTCGACATGGCGGTCGCCGAGCACTGACCGCCGCACCGCGAGGCCGGTGCGATATCTGGCTGCGTTGGCGGGGACTTCATCCATGGGTTTCTGCTCCAGAGGCAAGCGAAGCGACAAAATCGCGGATCAGCGCGACCAGTGCCTTGGGTTGTTCGACGCAAGGAATGTGTCCGGCGTCGCGGATGATCTCGAAACGCGCGCCGGGAATCAGAGCAGCCAGCGACCGGACGAGATCGGGCGGTGTTGAGCCGTCCTGGTCTCCGGCGATGCAAAGCGTCGGTACGGCGATGTGGCGCGCGGCTTCGGTAAAATCCGCGTCGCGAACTGCCGCGCAAGTGCCGAGATAACCGGCGACAGCTTGCCGGGTCATCATGTTCCAGTAGCCGTCCAACTCGGCCACCCGGTTCGCGTGGAAGGCGGGGGTGAACCACACTTTGAACACGCCGTCGGCAATGGCCTGGATGCCCTTGCTTTTGACGGTTGCGATGCGGGTGTTCCAGCTGTCCGTCGTGCCGATCTTGTGGGCCGTGTCGCACAGGATCATGGCCTCGACGATCTCCGGCCGCCTGGCATAGAGCCCTTGCGCGACCATGCCGCCGACCGACAGGCCGCACAGCACCACCTTCTCCAACCCGAAATGATCGATGAGCGCCGAGAGATCGTCGACATGATCGTCGATCGACCTGATATCACCGATGTCGGACAGCCCGTGGCCGCGCTTGTCATAGACCAGCAAGGGCATTTCGCCATCCAGTGCGGCGACGATCTCGTCCCAGATGCGGAAGTCGGTGCCCAGCGAATTGATGAATATGATCGGGGGCGCATTGCCGGCCGCCTTGACGTGGCGATGATGCAGCGTGATGCCGCCGATGGTGACGAATGGCACGATTTCGATCCTCCACCCCCACATTGCACAAGGCATTTGGTTCGGTAAAATGATATTTTGCGCCGTTTCATTAACTCAGGGGTTATCAAATCCATGTCCGAGAGCCGCATCCGCTTCCGTCACCTACAGGCTTTCCTGGAAGTCGCGCGGCAGGGCAGCGTGGCCCGCGCCGCCGACTTCCTGCATGTCAGCGCGCCGGCGGTGACCAAGACGTTGCGTGAACTGGAAGAGGCGCTCGGTGTCGCCGTTGTCGAACGTGACGGGCGCGGCATCCGGGTCACAAGGCTCGGCGAAATCTTCCTTGGCCATGCCGGCTCGGCGATTACGGCCTTGAAGCGCGGCGTCGATTCCGTTCGCCAGGATGGCGCCGTCAATCGCCATCCGATCCGCATYGGCGCGCTGCCGACAGTGTCGGCSMRRGTSATGCCGCKGGCCATGAGCCTGTTCCTCGGGGAAAACACCGGCGCCGCGATCAAGATCGTCACCGGCGAGAACGCCGTGCTGCTCGAACAATTGCGCACCGGCGCGCTCGATCTCGTCGTCGGACGGCTGGCCGCGCCCGAAAACATGACCGGCTTCTTCTTCGAGCACCTCTATTCCGAACAGGTGCTGTTCGTGGTGCGGGCCGGACATCCGCTGTTGGAGCCGGAGGCTGACATCTTCGCCAGGCTCGACGAATTCCCGGTGCTGATGCCGACCCGGGAATCCGTCATCCGTCCCTTTGTCGATCGCCTGTTCATCACCAACGGCATGACCGCGCCGGCCACCGAGATCGAGACGGTCTCGGATTCGTTTGGCCGCTCTTTCATGCGGCAGAGCAATGCGGTTTGGATCATTTCGGCCGGCGTGGTAGCCAACGAGATCGCCAGCGGCGCCTTTGTCGCCTTGCCGGTCGACACCGACGAAACCAAGGGACCGGTCGGCCTGACGATGCGCACCGATACTGCCCCCTCGCCGGCTTTCACCATCCTGCTGCAGACCATTCGCGAGGCGGCCAGACCGGTCAAATGAGGCGTCGGACTGTTCGGACCGGGTTCCGTCTTGGTCGGGACTCTCCTAACCCTGGGGTTAATGAAACACCGCAAAATATCATTTTACCGAACCAAAACGCTGGTGCACTGTGCCGATGGAGGAGCACAGAGGGAGGAACGCATGACCTATTCTATCGGCAGCAAATCCAGCATTCGCGGCATTTCGCGGCGCCAGTTCGTCGCCACCTCGATTGCCGGCGGCGCGGCGCTCACGCTTGGCGGCCGCAAGGCCTTCGCCCAGGCAGGCGACACGCTCAAGGTCGGCTTCGTCAGTCCGCGCACCGGGCCGCTGGCCGGYTTCGGCCAGACCGACGGCTATGTGCTCGATCTGGCSCGCAAGGCGCTGGCCGGCGGTCTTGAGATCGGCGGCAAGAAATACAGCGTCGAAATCCTCGACCAGGACACGCAATCGGATCCGTCGCGCGCGGGCCAGCTCGCCAAGGACCTGATCAACAACCAGGCCATCGACCTGATGCTGGCGGTGTCGACGCCGGAGGTGATCAATCCGGTGGCCGACGCCTGCGAGGCCGCCGGCGTGCCCTGCCTTTCGACGGTCATGCCGTGGGAGGCCTGGTATTTCGGCCGTGGCGCCAAGCCCGGCGCGCCCTCGCCGTTCAAATGGACCTATCATTTCGGCTTCGGCGTCGGCGAGTTCTTCAAGACCTACATCTCGCAGTGGAACCTGATCGAGACCAACAAGAAGGTCGGCGTCATGTATCCCAACGACGCCGACGGCAACGCCATCCGCGCCAATCTGGCGCCGCTGCTGGCCAAGCAAGGTTTTACGATCGTCGATCCGGGCGCCTACGAGACCGGAACCACCGACTATTCCTCGCAGATCGCGCTGTTCAAGCAGGAAGGCGTCGAGATCTTCAACTCCTTCCCGATCCCGCCGGACTTCGCCGCGTTCTGGCGCCAGGCGGCGCAGCAAGGATTGATCAAGCAGATCAAGATCTGCCAGGTCGCCAAGACCGGGCTGTTCCCATCGGACATCGAGGCGCTTGGCGATCTCGGCATGAAGATTTCGAGCGCCGCCTATTGGCACAAGGCCTTCCCCTACAAGTCGCCGCTGACCGGCGTTTCGGGCACCGAGCTGGCCGACGGCTATGAGGCGGCGAGCGGCAAGCAGTGGACGCAGCAGCTCGGCGCCTCGATGTCGCTGCTCGACGCCGGCTTCGAAGCGCTGAAGGCCAGCACCGACGCCAAGGACAAGGCGGCGGTGGCCAAGGCGCTGAGCACGCTGAAGACCGAGACCATGATCGGCAAGGTCGATTTCACCAGCGGCCCGGTGGCCAATGTGTCGCCCGGTCCGATCATCGGCACGCAGTGGGTCGCGGCCAAGGAAGGCAGCAAATTCCCGCTCGATTATGTGGTGACTGAGAACGCCACCGATCCGAAGGTGCCCGTCGAAGCCAAGCTTCTGCCTTACAACGGCTGATGGACCGCTGACGAGGATCGCCTGGTGACCCATCCGCAACAACAGGCTGTTCTCACTGCCGCCCGCATCCACAAGCGCTTCGGCGCGCTTGTGGTGCTGGATGCCGTCGACTTTGCGATGGGTGCCGACGATGCAGTCGGCATTGTCGGCCCGAACGGTGCCGGCAAGACGACGCTGCTCAGCGTGCTTTCGGGCGCCTTTCCGCCGAGCTCGGGTACGGTCCGCTTCAAAGGCGATGAAGTGACGGCGCTGCCGGCGACGCAGCGCTGCCGGCTCGGGCTGGTGCGCACGCATCAGGTGCCCAAACCGTTCAGTGGCATGACCACCTTCGAAAATGTCTTCGTTGCCGCCTCGCATGGCGCCGGACTTGGCCGTGACGAGGCCTATGAGGAGGCGCTCGGCTCGCTGAAACTGTGCGGCATGCTGGGCGTTGCCAACCGGCGCGCCGAGACGCTCGGCCTGCTCGACCGCAAGCGGCTGGAACTGGCACGGGCGCTTGCCGCGCGACCAACGCTGCTGCTGCTGGACGAGATCGGCGGCGGGCTGACCGACGGCGAAGCCAGTGAGCTTGTCGACACGATCAAGGAATTGCGCCGGCGCAAGATCGGCATCGTCTGGATCGAGCACATCGTCCACATCCTGCTGCAGGTGGCCGAACGGCTGATCTGCATGGATGCGGGAAAAATCATCGCCGACGGCGAGCCGCAAGCCGTGATGACCGATCCCGAGGTCGTGCGCGCCTATCTCGGCGGAGGCCCGAAATGAGCCTGCTGTCGGTCGAGAACCTGGTTGTCCGGCATGGCCTGTTTCAGGCGGTGCGCGGCGTGAGCTTCGCCATCGAACGCAGCGAGACGCTGGCGCTGGTCGGCGCCAATGGCGCCGGCAAGACGACGCTGCTCAGAGCAATCGCCGGCGCGCACCAGCCGGCGGCCGGCCGCGTGCTGTTGAACGGCGCTGATATGACCGATGTGCCGTCGCACAGGCGCGTCGGCATGGGCATCGCGCTGGTGCCGGAAGGGCGAAAGCTGTTCGTGCAGATGACGGTGGAAGAAAACCTACTGCTCGGCAAGACCGCCGGCCGGGCGGGCGATTGGAGCGTCGACAGAGTGCTCGAAATGTTCCCCAATCTGAAGCCGCGCCGTCATGCCAAGACTGGCCATCTTTCAGGCGGCGAGCAACAGGCGACGGCGATCGGCCGGGCGCTGATGAGCAATCCCGACGTGCTGCTGCTCGACGAGGTTTCGCTTGGCCTGTCGCCGCTGATCGTCGACCGCGTCTATGCAGCCCTTCAGGGATTGATCGCTTCCGGAACGACGATCATCCTCGTCGAACAGGACCTCAACCGCGCACTCTCAGTATCCGACAGGGTCATCTGCATGCTCGAAGGGCGCGTCGCGCTGGAAGGCCCGAGCAAGACGGTTTCGCGTGACGATGTGACAAAGGCCTATTTCGGCCTGCACCGGAAAAGCTCCGGGAGCGTTCCGGCATGAGCAACCAGATCATCCAGGGCATTCTGCTTGGCGGCTACTACGCGCTGATCGCCTGCGGCCTGTCCTTCATGTTTTCGGTGATGCGCATCATCAACCTCGCCCATGGCAGCCTGGCCGTGTTCGCTGCCTTTGCGCTGTGGTGGCTCGCCTCGCGGTTCCATATCTCGCCGTTCCTCGGCCTGCTTATCGTGCTGCCTCTGATGGCGGCGATCGGCTGGGCGTTGCAGCGCTTCCTGCTCGACCGCAGCGCGCGCGGCGGGGCGCTGCTGCCGATCCTAACCACGTTTGGGCTGGCCATCGTCATCGACAACATGCTGTTCGAGCAGTTCGGCGCCGATACGCGTTCGCTGGCGCCCTATATCGGCAGCCTGTCCTATGATTCCTGGGAATGGCCGGGCAGCATCTATGTCGGCAAGCTCGCCGTGATCATGTTTGCCACCGCCGTGATCCTGCTTGGCGGGCTGCAGCTGTTCCTCACCCGCACCAGGCTCGGCCGCTCGATCCGCGCCACGTCGGAAGACCCTGACACAGCCGGACTGGTCGGCGTCGACGCACGCCGCGCCAACGCTATCGCCGCTGCCATCGCCATGGTCACCGTCGGCCTTGCCGGCGCCTTCCTCGGCATGCGCGCCACCTTCGATCCCTATGCCGGCGCACCGCAATTGCTGTTCGCCTTCGAGGCCGCGGTCATCGGCGGCGCCGGTTCGCTGTGGGGAACGCTGATCGGCGGCATCGTGCTGGCGCTTGCGCAGACACTTGGCGCGCAAGTGCATCCGCAGGGCTTTCTGATCGGCGGCCATGCCGTCTTCCTTGTCGTGCTGTTCGTGCGGCTTTCGACATCAGGCCTTGGCCTGCGCGGCCTGCTGCGCCTGCCGTCCCGGAGCGCGTCATGAGCGCTGTCTCGACCTCGCCGGTTATCGAACGCGGCACGGCGGCATCGCGGATCGCGACGATTGCGGTCGCCGTCATCATCGCACTGCTTGCGATCGCACCGCAGTTCCTGTCGGCCGGCGCGGTCGACCGCATGACCGCGCTGTTCATCTACGTGATCCTGGCGGCGATGTGGAACGCTCTCGCCGGCTTCGGCGGCCTGGTCTCGGTCGGCCAGCAGGTGTTCTTCGGGCTCGGCGCCTATTTCGCYATCCGGTTGGCCAATGCCGGGCTCAACCCTTTCGCCTCGCTTTTCGTTTCGGCTGTTGTCGTCGGCGCGATCTCCTGGCCGCTGTCGCTGTTCATGCTGAGGCTGAGGAATGGCGAGTTCGCCATCGGCATGTGGGTGATCGCGGCGCTGACGCATCTGCTCGTCAATCTCGACCGGCTGGTGCAGGGCGAAACCGGCACGTCGCTGATCTCGCTCAACGTCTACGACGCCGGCACCAGGCGGGCGACGATCTATTGGCTGGCGCTGGCCTCCATGACGGCGCTGCTCGCCATCCTGTTCGGCGTGCTGCGCGGCAGCACCGGTGCGGCAATCCGCGCCATCCGCGACAATGAGGACGCCGCCGCCTCGGTCGGCGTGCGTGTCACCGGCACCAAGCGGCTGCTGTTCGTGCTTGCCGCCTTCGGCATCGGCATTGCCGGCGCGCTGTGGCTGGCGACCTCCATTACCTTCCAGCCGAAGACCTACTTCAACGTGCAGTGGACCGCCTACATGATCTTCATGGTGCTGGTCGGCGGCATCGGCACGTTCGAGGGCGCCATTTTGGGCGCGCTGGTGTTCTTCCTTATCGAGACGTGGTTCGGCGGCACAGGCGTCTGGTACCTGGTCGGCCTTGGCGCCACGGCCGTACTGTTCTCGCTCTTCCTGCCGCGCGGCCTGTGGGGGACGATCGAGGAGCGCTTTGGCCTGCGCCTGCTGCCGGTGGGCTACCGCGTCAGGCTTCCTGGAAATGCGCCGGCCGATGACGGCATCACGCCCTCGCCGGAGCGAACCCCACAGCATCAGGAGAAGGCATGACCATGCTTTTCGGCAAGACGATCCTCATCACCGGTGTCGCCTCCGGCATCGGCGCCCGCACGGCGGAGCTCGCCGGCCAGCTCGGCGCCGATGTGATCGGTGTCGATGTGCGTGAACCAGCTGCAACGGTGGGCAGTTTCGTCAAGGCCGACATCTCGTCGAAGGCCGGCGTCGAYGACCTCATAGCTAGCCTGCCGCAGCGCATCGACGCGCTCTGCAATGTCGCCGGGCTTTCGGGCAACACGGGCGCGGCGGCGACGCTGGCCGTCAATTTCTTCGGCCTCAGGGCACTCTCGGAAGGCCTCGTGCCAAGACTTCGCGAAGGCGGTGCTATCRTCAACGTCGCCTCGATCGCCGGCTWYGGCTGGCGCGCCAATCTCAACCGCGCCGCYTCSATGGTCGSCATCGARGGCTTTCCCGATGTCGCCGACGTGGTCTGCACGCATGCGGTCCGGAATGAGGAAGGCTATCCCGTCTCCAAGGAGTTGCTGCTGCTATGGACCTTCCGCGCGGCGCATCAGGACCTGTTCAAACGCCGTGGCATCCGCGTCAATGCGGTGAGCCCCGGTCCGGTCGAGACGCCGATCCTGAAACAGTTCCGCACCGTGCTTGGCGATGCCCGCGTCGACAGCGACATTGCCAGGGTCGGACGCGCCGGCACGTCAGGCGACATCGCGCCGGTCGTGCTGTTCCTGTGCTCAGACGGCGCGCGCTGGATCAACGGCGCCAACGTGCCGGTTGACGGTGGCCTCGAAGCATCGATCAATGCCGAGATGTTCGGCTTCTAACCAATGAGGACGCTCCGATGGAGCGAGGGAGACAGTCATGGATATCGGACTTCTGATCGACGGCGACAAAAGGGATGCGTCCGGTTCGGCCTCCTACGAGCGCATGGACCCGTTCACCGGCAAACTGGCAACGCGCGCCGCCGCGGCCAGTGTTGCCGACGCCAACGCCGCCGTCGAAGCCGCAGCGGCCGCCTTTCCAGCATGGTCGAAGACCGGGCCTGGCGAGCGCCGGGCTCTGCTGTCCAAGGCAGCTGACGTGATGGCCTCGAAGGTCGGCGAATTCACCAAGCTGATGATGGAAGAAACCGGTGCCACAGGTCCCTGGGCCGGTTTCAATGTCATGCTGGCSGCCAACATGCTGCGTGARGCAGCCGCSATGACGACGCAGATCTCGGGSGARATCATCCCSTCSGACAAGCCGGGCACGCTGGCGATGGCCATCCGCCAGCCGGCCGGTGTCTGCCTCGGCATCGCGCCGTGGAACGCGCCGGTCATTCTCGGCACCCGCGCCATCGCCATGCCGATCGCCTGCGGCAACACAGTGGTGCTGAAGGCCTCCGAAATGTGCCCAGGCACGCAACGGCTGATCGGCCAAGTCCTGGTCGAGGCGGGGCTGCCCAAGGGCGTCATCAATGTCGTCACCAATGACCCTAGGGATGCCGCTGCAATCGTCGAGGCGCTGGTTGCGCACCCCTCGGTCAAGCGCGTCAACTTCACCGGCTCGACCAAGGTCGGCAGGATCATCGCCGAACTCGCTGGCCGGCACCTGAAGCCGGCGCTGCTCGAACTCGGTGGCAAAGCGCCGCTGCTGGTGCTGGACGACGCCGACATCGACGCCGCGGTCAACGCCGCGACCTTCGGCGCCTTCATGCATCAGGGCCAGATCTGCATGTCGACCGAGCGGCTGATTGTCGACGACAAGATCGCCGACGAGTTCGTTTCCAAGCTGGCCGCCCGCGCCTCGCAACTACCAGCGGGCGACCCGCGCGGCCATGTCGTGCTGGGCTCGCTGATCAGCAGCCAGGCCGCGGACAAGATGGAAGAACTCGTCGCCGACGCTGTCGCCAAGGGCGCCAAGTTGGTGGCCGGCGGCAAGCGCACCGGTACCGTCGTTGAGGCGACGCTGCTCGACCACGTCACGCCGGCCATGCGCGTCTATTCGGAAGAATCCTTCGGGCCGGTCAAGCCGGTGATCCGGGTGAAGGGCGAGGACGAAGCCGTGCGTGTTGCCAACGACACCGAGTATGGCCTGTCGTCAGCCGTGTTCAGCCGTGACATCAAGCGGGCGATGGCAGTCGCCGCCCGTATCGAGGCCGGCATCTGCCATATCAACGGCCCGACCGTCGGCGACGAAGCGCAAATGCCGTTCGGCGGCGTCAAGGGCTCGGGCTATGGCCGCTTCGGCGGCAAGGCCTCGATCGCCGAATTCACCGATCTGCGCTGGGTGACGATCGAGGATCCGGGCCAGCACTACCCGTTCTGATCCCGCTTCGGGCAACCGATAACGAAGGTCAAACAGCCAATGACGGCGTGAAGCGAACGCTGGCGGATCGCATCTGCCCGGGCGCCAGTACGATGCAGCCGGTGTTGATGTCCTCGCCCGTCCGGTTGAAGGCATCGGTGATGTTGCTGACCGGCTCGGCGCAAAAGAACGGCTCGCCTGGCGGCGTATAGAGGACGAGGAAATCGAGCGGCGCTTCGGCCTCGATGTCCAGCTGCCGCCCCTGCTCCGGCCAAGTGATCCGGGCGCGGCGCGCCCAACCGGTGAAGACCGTGTCGAAGTCCACTTCCGATACGTCAAAGCCGATGGACGGATCGACGCCCGCCGGCGGCAGGACATGGCGGGTGGGCAGGACCTCCGTATCCGTCTCCCACATGCCTGACACCGGCGCCTGGACATGTGTCCACAGCGTCGACGGAAAATAGGGATGGAGACCGAAGCCAATCGGCATCGGTGCGTCCGACAGGTTGCGCACCGAAACAGTGATGCAAAGCCCGCCGTTGGCCAGCGATATCTCCTGCTGGGCTTCATAGCTCCATGGCCAGGAATCGGCGGCGTGGCGATAGCGCAGGACGATCGTGCCAGCTTCGTGCCTCACGACCGCCCAAGGCCGACGCCAGCCATGGCCATGCTCGTGATGAGGGTCGTCGCCAGTCGTGGGAAGCTGGATGGTGCGACCGGCGAATTCGAACCGGCCGCCCCTTATGCGGTTGGAATAGGGAACGAGCGGGAAGCAGGCCATGGCGCCGGCATCGCGACGGCCGACCGCAGCCAGATCGGCTGGCCGTAGCCAATCCACGGCAGAGCCATTGTGCCACCAGCGATAGGACGCCAAGGCGCCGCCGGTGGCCGGAGCAAGCTCGACCGTCGCGATGCCGTCGCTGATCGAAACTAGCTCCGTGTGCTGCGCGGCAACGGCAGCGGAATTCTTTGTCATCGGCGCTCCCCTATCCCTTGACTCCAATCGCCATGGTTATAAGACATATCATATGAATAGTATGAAGAATAAGAAATCTTTCAGCACGGCGCGCACATCAAGAGTTGCGGTGGCGGTTTCCAGCGGCTCGACCGCGCTGCACGCAACCGTCGTCGAGCAGATCGGTTTGCGCATCGTGCAGGGCGACTTCCTGCCCGGTGAGGCACTGCCCAATGCCGACGATTCCAGCGAGATGCTGGGGGTCAGCCGCACGGTGCTGCGCGAGGCGATCAAGGTGCTGGCCGGCAAGGGGCTGGTCGAATCGCGGCCGAAGACCGGCACACGGGTGCGTCCGCGCTCCGACTGGAATTTCCTCGATCCGGACGTGCTGTCATGGCGCTATGCCGGAGGCGTCAGCGCCGACGATGTCCGGGCGCTGTTCGAACTGCGCCGCGCCATCGAGCCGATGTCGGCAGCACTTGCCGCCCAGCGCGCGACGCCGGCACAGATCGCCGAGATCCATGTCGCACTCGCTGAAATGGAAGCGCTGAGCGATGACGGCGACCGTTTCGCCAAGCCCGATTTGGTGTTCCACCAAACCATCCTGCGCATGACCGGCAACGAGCTGATCGGCTCGCTGGCGGCGCTGGTCGAGACCGCATTGGTGATGAGCTTTCGCCTCTCCAACGACAATCCGGGCGGGCAGCGCCACTCCTTGCCGTTGCATCGCGAAGTGGCCGAGAAGATCGCCGCCGGTGATGCCGCCGGCGCGCAAAAGGCGCTGCTGGTGCTCATCGACAATGCCGAAGACGACGTGCGCCGCAGCGTCGATAACCGCAACAAGCGCCGCCAGGATCGGGAACAGACATCGTGACCGAGACCAGACGCAAACTGCGGTCCGAAGCCTGGTTCGGCGGTGAAGGCAAGAACGCCTTCATGCACCGCAGCTGGATGAAGAACCAGGGCATTCCGGCCGACGCCTTCGACGGCCGCCCGGTGATCGGCATCTGCAACACCTGGTCGGAGCTGACGCCGTGCAATGCGCATCTCCGCGCCTTGGCCGATCACGTCAAGCGCGGCGTCTATGAAGCCGGTGGCCTGCCGCTGGAGTTCCCGGTGATGTCTCTGGGCGAAAGCAACATGCGCCCGACAGCCATGCTGTTTCGCAACCTGGTCAGCATGGATGTCGAGGAATCCATTCGCGGCAATCCGATCGACGGCGTTATCCTCCTGGTCGGCTGCGACAAGACCACACCGGCGCTGCTGATGGGGGCTGCCTCGTGCAATCTGCCGACCATCACCGTCTCCGGCGGACCGATGCTCAACGGCAAGTTCCGCGGCCAGGATATCGGCTCGGGCACCCATGTCTGGAAATTCGCCGAAGAGGTGAAGGCCGGCCGCATGCCGGTCGCCGACTTCCTCGCGGCCGAACAGGGCCAGAGCCGGTCGGCCGGCAGTTGCATGACGATGGGGACGGCCTCGACCATGGCCAGCATGGTGGAAGCGCTCGGCATCGGCATGCCCGACAATGCCGCGATCCCGGCCGTGGATTCGCGCCGTGGCGTGCTGGCCCAGATGGCCGGACGCCAGATCGTCGAGCTGGTCCGCAGGGATGTGAAAATTTCGGACATTCTCACCAGAGAGGCGTTTGAGAACGCCATTCGCGTCAACGGGGCGATCGGTGGCTCGACCAACGCGGTGCTGCATCTGATCGCCATCGCCAATCGGATCGGCGTCGATCTCAGCCTCGAGGATTGGGACCGCCTTGGCCGCGACGTGCCGACCATTGTCGACCTGATGCCGTCGGGCCGATTCCTGATGGAAGATTTCTACTACGCCGGGGGGCTAGCTGCGGTCATGGCGTCGCTTGATGAAGTGGGGCTTCTTCATCGCGACGTCATGACCGTCAGCGACAAGACCATCGGGGAACTGATCGACGGCGCGCCCAACTACAACAGCGAGGTCATCCGGCCGATGAGCGCGCCGTTGACCGAGCAAGGCGGCATCTCGATCCTGCGTGGCAATCTGGCGCCCAACGGGGCGGTCATCAAGCCGTCGGCGGCAACGCCCGAGCTGATGCAGCATCGCGGCAAGGCGGTCGTGTTCGAAAACATCGAGCATTACTACGCCCGCATCGACGATCCGGAGCTCGATATCGACGCCTCCTCGGTGATGGTGCTGAAGAATTGCGGACCGCGCGGCTATCCAGGGATGGCCGAGGTCGGCAACATGCCGCTGCCGGCCAAGCTGCTCAAGCAGGGTGTCTCCGACATGGTGCGCATCTCGGACGCGCGCATGAGCGGCACGGCCTACGGCACGGTGGTGCTGCATGTCGCGCCGGAGGCTGCTGCAGGTGGCACGCTGGCGCTGGTGCGCGACGGCGATCTCATTGAACTCGACGTCGCTGGCCGCCGCCTGGAGTTGCTGGTATCGGACGAAGAACTGGCGATCCGCCGCCGCGACTGGCAGCCGCCGGCGCCGCCCGAGGGTGGCTACCAGAGCCTCTATGTCGAGCGCGTGCTGCAGGCCGACAAGGGCTGCGATTTCGACTTTCTCGTCGGCCGGCGCGATGCCGGCATTCCCCGGCATTCCCATTAGAGGCGCGCAATGACGGATGAGATCGGCAGCTACGCGACCTATCCCAGCCTCAAGGGCCGCAGCGTGTTCATCACCGGTGGCGGCAGCGGCATCGGTGAAAGCCTGGTGCGCCATTTCTGCGCGCAGGGCAGCCGCGTCGCCTTCGTCGATCTGGCAGAAGAACCCTCGAAGCGTCTGGTCGATGCGATTGCGGCCGAGGGACATCGTGCGCCGCTGTTCATTCCTTGCGACCTGCGCAATGTCGAGGAGCTGCAGGCAGCAACTGTCCAGGCCATGCTGCACAACGGTGCAATCCAGGTGCTGTGCAACAATGCCGGCAATGATGACCGTCATCAGACCAAGGACGTGACGGTCGCATACTGGGACGACCGCATGGCGGTCAATCTGCGCCACCAGTTCTTTGCAGCGCAGGCGGTGCGCCCGCAGATGGGCTCGCTGGGCGGCGGCTCGATCATCAATTTCGGCTCCATCACCTGGATGGTCGGCGATCCCGATTGCCCGGCCTATGTCACGGCGAAAGCCGCTGTCTACGGCATGACGCGGGCTCTGGCCCGCGAACTCGGCCCCGAGCGCATCCGCGTCAACTGCATGGTGCCGGGTTGGGTGATGACTGAGCGCCAGATGCGGCTGTGGCTGAACCCGGCCGGCGAGCGCCAGATCGCCGAAAGGCAATGCCTGCCCGACCGGCTGCAGCCCTCCGATATCGCACGCATGGCGCTGTTCCTCGCCGCCGACGACAGCCTGATGTGCACGAGCCAGCAGTTCATCGTCGATGCGGGCTGGGTGTGACCCGAACCGTACCAAAAGGGAAGAAGGTTAGTCATGCGTCTTGTTCAGTACAGAATGCCGGATGGCAGCAGGCGGGTCGGCCGCGTCTCCGATGACGGCAATCACCTGCATCCGCTCGACAAGACCGGCAGCGTGCTGGAGCTTGCCGAAGCGGCAATCGCCGAGGGCGTGTCCATCGCATCACTGGTCGAGAAGCGGACGGGCACCGCGTCAGTCGACTATGACGCGCTGTTGCGCGATGGCCGCGTGCTGGCCCCTGTCGACCATCCGGAGCCGGCGCGCTTCCTGGTCACCGGCACCGGCCTAACGCACACCGGAAGTGCCGCTGCGCGCAACCAGATGCACTTGCTGACACATGGCGAGGACGCCGAAGAATCGGATTCGCTGAAGATCTTCAAGATGGGCCTGGAAGGCGGCAAGCCCGGCGTCGGCAAGATCGGAATCCAACCGGAATGGTTCTTCAAGGGTGTCGGCACCTGCGTCGTGCCGCCTGGTGCCGATCTGCCCATGCCGGCCTTCGCACGTGCCGGCGCCGAGGAAGCCGAGATCGTCGGGCTTTACCTCAATGGGCCGGATGGCCGCCCTTACCGCATCGGCTACGCGCTCGGCAACGAATATTCCGACCATGTGACGGAAGGCGAAAACTATCTCTATCTCGCCCATTCCAAGCTGCGCTCCTGCTCGATCGGGCCGGAGCTTCTGGTCGGCGAGTTGCCCGAAGAAGTGCGCGGCCATTCCCGCATCCTGCGCGACGGCGCCGTGGTCTGGGAACAGGAGTTTCTGTCGGGCGAGACGCACATGTCGCACTCGATCGCCAATCTCGAACATTTCCATTTCCGCTACCCGATGCACCGCAGGGCGGGCGATTTGCATGCCTATTTCTTCGGCGCGGCGGTGATGAGCTACGCCTCCGGCGTCAAGACGGCTTCCGGCGACGAGTATGAAATCCAGGCAAAGACATTCGGCAAGCCATTGCGCAACCGGATGGTCTCGGTGCCGGACGAGGGACTGGTCACCGTCACCCCGCTGTGACGGCGCAGGCCCGAAAATTACGGTCCACCAGAACGACAATGGGAGATTGAAAATGGGACTGAAGAAAGCGTTTCTGAGATTAGCGACCATCGGGCTCGGCATCGGCCTGATGACATCGGCGGCGCTGGCCGCGAACCTGCGCGTGCTGGCCTGGGACGGCTACGCCGATCCGGACTGGGTGAAGGATTTCACCGCCGCCACCGGCATCGGTGTCGATGTCGTCTTCATCGGCAGCGACGATGAGATCTGGGCCAAGATCAAGGGCAGCGAAGGGCAGGACTTCGACGTCTTCGCCGTCAACACCGCCCAGCTGCAGCGCTACATCAAGGCCGATCTGGTGTCGCCGATCGACATCACCAAACTGCCCAACCAGAAGGAGGTGCTGCCGCGCTTCCGCGATCTGTCGCAGGTCAGCGGCGACACCAAGGACGGCAAGGTCTACGGCATTCCGTTCTGCTTCGACTCCATCGGCCTGATCTACGACACCGACAAGGTCAAGCCGGCGCCAACCTCGATGTCCGTGCTATGGGATCCGGCCTACAAGGGCAAGATCCTGGCCTATGACAATGGCGAGCACAATTTCTCGTTCACCGCGCTGACGCTGGGCTACAAGGATCCGTTCAACCTCGACGCCGAGCAGATGGCGGCGGTCAAGGCCAAGCTGGTCGAGCTCAAGCGCAACGTGCTGAGCTTCTACACCACCGCCGACGAGGCGCAGCAGATCTACCAGAACAATGACGTCGCCCTGATCTGGGCCAATTACGGCCAGCAGCAGGTCAAGGCGCTGCAGAAGATCGGCGCCCATGTCGCCTACGTCAATCCAAGCGAAGGCGCGCTGGCCTGGCTCGACAACTGGGTCATCTCCAAGGGCGTCCGCGATAATGCGGCGGCCGAGAAGTGGATCGACTTCATGCTGACGAAAAAGGTCAGCGGCGAGCTTTCCGAGCGCACCGGCTTCGGCAACACGGTGGTCGAGTCGAGCAGCGCCGGCGGCAATGACAAGCTGGTCTGGCTCAACAATGTCGAGGATCCGCTCAAGCGTTCGGATCTGTGGAACGAGATCAAGGCGACGCCCTGATCCTTTCCGCAACCTGACCTCGAAGGACCCGGCGGTCCGGACGTTCCGGACCGCCGCAGCGTATGCGAGAATAGCTTATGAACCAGAACGCCGACCTGCTGACGCTGCGGTCCGTCTCGAAATCCTACGGCACGGTTCCCGTGCTGCACGACATCGACCTGTCGATCCAGGACGGCGAGTTCCTGACGGTGCTTGGACCGTCGGGCTCGGGCAAGACCACGGTGCTGCGGCTGATCGGCGGGCTGGAACCGCTGACCGCGGGCGAGATCCGGCTGGACGGTCAGGACATCAGCCGCATGCCGATCAACAAGCGGCCGTTCAACACCGTTTTCCAGGACTATGCGCTGTTCCCGCATATGACCGTTTCCGGCAATGTCGGCTATGGACTTTCGGTGCGCCATATCAAGCGCAAGGAGATCGCGCGCCGTGTCGCGGAAGCCCTCGAACTGGTGCAGCTCGGGCGTTTCGCCGACCGTTTTCCTGCGCAACTTTCCGGCGGCCAGCGCCAGCGCGTCGCACTCGCCCGGGCGCTGATCTGCCAGCCGCGCCTGATTCTGCTCGACGAGCCGCTGGCAGCACTCGATCTGGAGCTGCGCCGGCAGATGCAGGAGTTCCTGAAATCCATCCAGCGCGAGATCAAGACCACCTTCCTGTTCGTCACCCACGACCAGGAGGAAGCGATCGGCATGGCCGACCGGATCTGTGTCATGCAGGCCGGCCATATCCGCCAGCTCGGCACGCCGCACGACCTCTACTACAAGCCGAATTGCGAGTTCGTGGCGCGCTTCTTCGGCGAGAACAATCTGGTGGCCGGAAAGCTCGGCCCCGTCCAGGGCGAGCAGCGATCGATCGAGACCGCGCTTGGGCGTCTGGTCTGTTCGATCAGCGACCAGCCGCATCTGAAGGCCGCGATCCATGGCGCCAGCGCCTTCGCGGCGTTCCGTCCCGAGGCCTTGCGTCTTGCGGATGCAACGGACAGCGGCAACCGCTTTTCCGGCGTAATAGCCGATCTGGCCTTTGCCGGTTCGTCGACCGTCGCCACCATCACGGCTGGCGGCGATGCCGGGCAACGGCTGCGGCTGCGCATGCCGAGCCGGATCGACGGCAGCGCGCTCAAGTCAGGCGAGACGGTCTCGCTTTCGTTTGCGCCGCATGAAGGCCATCTGGTGCTGGCATGAGCGCCCGCTCGACACATCCCGCGGAAAGGCGATTGTCGCTGCTGGTGACGGTGCTGGCTTTCGCCTTGCCGGTGGTCTTTGTCCTCGTGCCGCTGGCGATCTTCCTCGGCTACAGCTTCTTCAGCGTCGACCAGGGCACGATCGTCTACGGACTGTCGCCGGGCAACTATATCAGGTTCTTCACCGATCCGATCTTCCTGCCGGTGTTCTGGAACACCATCGTGCTGTGCGTGTCGGTGGCCGTCATCTGCATCCTGCTCGCCTATCCCGCCGCCTATTTCCTGACGACGCTCAAGGGGCGCTGGCGCTATGCCTTACTGATGCTGCTTCTGGTGCCACTGCTGATGAGCTACGTCATCAAGATCTACGCCATCCGCAGCATCCTCGGCCTCAACGGCTTCCTCAACAAGGCACTGGTGGCGGTCGGCATCCTGGATCAGCCGTCGACGCTTTTCGTCTTCAACATGAATGCCATCCTGTTGACGCTGAGCCTGCTCTTGATCCCCTTCGCCATCCTGCCGATCTTCCTGTCGCTGGAGCGCATCCCGCAGACCTTGCTGCGCGCTTCGGATGACCTTGGCGCCAGCGGCTGGCAGACCTTCCTGCGCATCACCTTGCCGCTCAGCCTTCCCGGCGTCGCCTCGGCGGCGAGCTTCGTCTTCGTGCTGGCGATCGGCGATTTCCTGACACCGCAGATGGTCGGCGGGATCAGCGGCTTCACCTTCGGCCGCATCCTCTACAGCCAGTTCGGCACGGCCTATAACTGGCCGTTCGGCGCTGCACTCTCGGTGGCGCTGGCGATCGTGGTGATCTGCGCCATCCTCATCGGCGAACGCTTCGGACGCAACCGGGGGACGTCGATATGAACGCCCTGCCCCGGCCCTCCACCATCTTCCTGGCCGCGATCACGACACTGGTCGCGGTGCTGCTCTACAGCCCGCTGTTCGTGCCGATCGTGTCGTCGTTCTTCACCATTTCGCATGGCAATGTCGACTGGTCGTCACCGACGCTTTCGACCTATGTGGCGCTGGCCGAAAACCACGACATCCTGGCTGCCTTGCGTACCACGCTGATCGTCGGCGTCTGCACCGTCGTGCTCTCGGTGGTCAGCGGAACGCTGCTGGCGCTCTACTATCACGGCCGCCGGTCCGGACGCTCGTTCCTGCAGTTCATCATCTTCCTGCCCTTCCTGATGCCGCCGATCATCAGCGGCCTGGCGCTGCTGATTTTCTTCCGCGAAATCCACCTCGAACGCTCGCTGCTGACGGTCGTCATCGGCCACACCGTTTTCGTGCTGGCGATCGTCTACCGCACCGTGCTGATGCGGCTGCAGTCGATGAGCCGCACGCTGGTCGAAGCCTCCTACGATCTCGGCGCCACTGGCTGGCAGACCTTCTGGCGCATCATCCTGCCGAACCTGTCGAGCGCGATGGTCGGCGGCGCCATCCTAGCCTTCGCGCTGTCGTTCGACGAAACGATGATCACCATCCTGGTCACCGGCACGCAAAGCACACTGCCGGTCAGGCTATGGGCGATGATGCGGCTTGGCTTTTCGCCCGACATCAATGCGCTGGTGGCGCTGATCCTGATGTTCACGGTGCTGCTCTGCGTGCTCGCCGCCCGTTTCCTGATCCCCAGGCAGATGGCGACGGAACGGACCTGAGTTATCGAAGAATTGGATCGAGGTCGAAGACCCGTCCTCGATTGAGGATGTTCTTCGGGTCGAGCGCCGTCTTCAGCCGCCGCATCGCAGCGATTTCGGCGTCGCTGCGCACCAGATGCAACCACTGTTTCTTGTCGAGGCCGATGCCATGCTCGGCCGAAACGCCGCCTCCCGCCGCCGCCACGCCGCGATAGACTATGCCGTAAGCCGCCGCCGGATCTGCCGTCAGCACCTGATAATGCAGATTGCCGTCGCCGAGATGGCCGAAGACGTAGATGTCGGCGGCGGGGTCGACGGCATGGATGGCGGCGTCGGCTTCTTGCAGGAATGTTCCCATGTGCGCCAAGGGAATGCTGATGTCGACGCCGATCAGACCCTTTATCGAAAACAGGATGCGGTTGGCGTCCTCGCGCACGTCCCACAGCGCGCGGAATTCGCGCGGCGACTGCGAGACGACGACATCGTCGACCACGCCGTCCTCGACCGCCTGCATCAGAACCTCGGCGAAGCGCTCGCCGTCGCGTTCGGGCTCGCTGCCCTGGATCTCGGCCAGCACATAGACGGGTGAGCCCGCCGGCAACGGCGCCGGCATGGCCATGCTGGCAACCATGACGTCATAAAGCGGCGTGAAATTCACCTCATAGGCTGACAGCAACGGGCCGAGCTTTTGCCTGAGCAGCCCGAGCAAGGCGATCGCCGCATCGAGCGAAGCGAGCGCACAGAAGGCGTTCACCTCGGATGCCGGTTTCGGATGCAGCCGGAGCGCGGCGCGGGTGACAACGCCGAGCGTCCCTTCCGCGCCGATGAAGAGCTGGCTGAGGTCGTAGCCGGAATTGTCCTTGGGCAGGCCTTTTAGCGAGGACAGCACGCTGCCGTCGGCAAGCACCGCTTCCAGCCCCATCACCTGCGCGCGGTACATGCCGTAGCGCAGCACGCGGATGCCGCCGGCATTGGTGGCGATGTTGCCGCCGACCGTGGCCGAACCGCGCGCGCCGATATCGACGCCGAACATCAGCCCGGCGCCATCGGCGGCCTCCTGCACCGCCTGCAGCGTCGCACCGGCTTCGGCAACGATGCTGGCGGCTTGACTGTCCGGCACGGCGAGGCCGGTCATGCGCTCCAGCGACAGCACGATCTCGCCCGGCTGCACGCGTGCGCCCCCGGCCAGCCCGGTGCGTCCGCCCTGGACGACGACCGGCTGGCCGAGAGCGTTGCACCCGGCGAGGGCGGCCGCGACACCAACGGTATCGCGCGGACGCAGCACCACTTCGGGCAGCACGCCAAGCTTGCCGTCGGGATCATCGCGATAGCGCTGGTCGACATCGGAGCCGGCGAGCACACCGCCGGCGCCCAGCCGATCGCCAAGGGCTGACAGAAGTCGTTGCGTTTCAGGCGACATCGGGCTCAGGCGCCTGTGTGGCGAAGCGCATCGTCGGCATCCGCCGACCGGATGGCCCGATGAGTATTTCCGTCCGACACGCTCGCCATCCCTCAATTGCAGCCGGCCGATCCTATTCGGGATCGCCTGCCGTGCAAGCGATATCGGCCTGCCCTAGGCGATGCCGGCATCAATCGCGATGTGACGCGATTGATGCCGGAAGAAGGTTGCCGGCCTTACTGAAGCTTGGCCTGCAGCGCGTTGACGTCGTCGGTGGTCATTTCACCGTCCGTGGTCACCTTGCCGTCGACGATCTTCCACAGCCGGAACGGGCCGGTGATGTCGCCATACTTGTCGAAGGCGACCGGGCCGATGACGCCTTCGTAGCGGATCGGCTTGCCGTCCTTGATCAGGCCGAGCGCCTTGGCGAACTCGTCCTTGCCGGCGAAGATCGGCGTGCCGGCCGGATCGACGGCCTTGTACATGGCATCCTTGATCTTGGCCGGATCCTCGGAGCCGGCAATGGCGATGGCGAGGCCAACGATGGCACCAGCATCATAGGAACGGTCGGCTGCCGGATTGGACGGCTCGATGCCGGAGAATTCCTTGTAGTTCTTCATGAAGTAGTCGGTGGAAGCCGTCGGGCTGGTGCCCGATGAGGTGCCATAGGCTTCCTTCAGATAGTCGGCGCCGACCGACTCGATGAAGTCCGGGCTGTTCATGCCGTCATTGAGCAGGAATTTCTGCACGCCGCCTTGCGAAATCCAGGTGCGGGCGACGGTTGCGCCGTCGACCGGCGTGCTGACCAGGTACAGCCCGTCCGGCTCGCCTCCCATCGCCGCGGTGACTTCCGAGGCATAGCTCGACTGCTTTTCATTGTAGGGCGTGTCGTAGACGATGGTGCCGCCGAGCGCTTTGTAGGCGCGCGAGAATTCGGCCACCATGTTGACGCCGAAGTCGTTGTTGACGTGGATGATCGACAGCTTCTTGAAGCCCTTGTCGATGGCGTATTTGGCGGCGGCGACGCCCTGCAGCGCATCGGAGGTGATGGTGCGGAAGAAGATGCCGTTGGTCTTGCCGTCGCGGCCGAGCGCGGTCAGCGTCGGCGAGGACGAAGCCGGCGAGACCTGGACGATCTTGGCCGGGGCGGTGACCGACGTCAGGATCGGGATCGACACCGARGAGATGATGCCGCCGATGATRACCGGCACYTTCTTGACCTGMACCAGCTGGGTYGCGGCATCGACMGCGATRTTGCCCTGGCTCTGGCTGTCGCGKGTGTCGGTGGCGAGATCRCAGCCRCGYACKCCGCCGGCKGCRTTGATRTCGCGGAASGCCATTTCGACCGACTTGGCGCCGGCCTGGCCATATTCGCCGGCGGGGCCGGTCAGTTCCATGACGAGGCCGACGGTGATCTTGCAATCGGCGGCCTGCGCCGCACCGGCCATCGTCACGAGGGCAAGTGCCGTGGTGAGTTGGAGTATCGTCTTTGTCATTGTTGTTCCCCTTTCGTTACTCGACTCTAATTTGATCTCTGGAGCCTGTTCAGCGTTCCGGCACCTGCAGCCAGGTTTCATGCAGATGTCGCCATTCGACGCCGTTGGGCGCCGATGAACTGGTGGTGAAGACGGCGCTCGACTGGCGGCGGCTGCGCTTGCCGCCGCGCAACTGCGCCTCGACGTAGAAGACAACGATCGTATCGGCGCTTTGCCAGCCCGGCCGGATGTCCTCGATCGAGATGGCGAAGCCGTCGTCGCACGAAGCCCGGCTCGAGCGGACATGGTCGACGACAGCAGCGCGATCGAGCACCTTGCCGTCCGGCGCGACCATGGTGACGCCATCACCCATGGCGCGTTCGAAGCGGCTGAAATCCACCGTGTCGGCGCGCGCGGCGACGAACCAGTCGACGAAGAAGCGATGCAGGTCGATGACCTCGACGCTGGCACGCGAGAACAGGGAGGGCTCGCCGCTCATTTCTTCCCCGCATTGAGGTTGTAATGCATGATCGAGCCATGGCGGCCATGGCGGTCGCGCTCCAGCGTGTAGACATCGCCCTCAAGGCCGGCGCCTTGCGCGATGACGGCAGCAATGCGGGTGCGGTCGTCGGCATCGAGTACGACATCCATGATTTTCGCATTGGCAAGCGCATGCGCCTGGTTGCGGGCACCGACGATGACGGCCGCTACTTGGCGCTGTTCCAGAACCCAGGCACTAGCGATGGTGGCGATGTCGACGCCGTGGCGGTCGCCGACGGCCTGCAGCGCCTGAAGCAGTTGCTGGAACAGGTCCCAGCCGCCAAAATCATCGATGATCAGCTTGTATTTGACCAGTGAGCGGTTTTCGAGCGGCGTGGCGGGTTCGGCCACGCCAAGCCATTTGTCGCTGAGGAAGCCGCCGGCGACGGAGCCATAGCAGAGGAAGCTGACGCCGTTTTTCTCAGCAAGTGCGGCGAGCCTGTTGCCCGGCCGCTGATCGAGCACGGAATATTGCAGCTGCTGGCTGACCAGCGGAATACCGGCGGCGAGGATTTCGGCAAGCCGCGGCGTGTCGAAATTGGTGGTACCGAGATTGCGCACCTTGCCTTCCAGCCGAAGCTCGTTGAGCCAGCCCATCGCCTCGACATAACGAGGCTGATCATAGTCCCACCAATGGAACTGCACGAGATCGAGCCGCTCGGTCTTCAGCCTACGCAGCGACTGGTCGACGATGCCCCTTATGTAGTCGCGGCTGATGCCGGCCAGCCGTTCGAGGTCGGGCACCAGCTTGGTGTGCACCTTCATCCTGGCGGCGACATCGAGGCCGCGCTCRCTGGCCAGCCTGAGGCGCGCGGCGCCAATCAGCTCCTCGACGCCGGTATAGATGTCGGCGCAATCATAGGTCCAGATGCCAGCATCGAAGGCTGCGATCAGGTCGCTCACCGCCTGTTGGCGCTCGACGGCGCCGTGCCCCCCGGCCAGCTGCCAGCCGCCGCGAATGACGCGCGAGATGCTGTAGCCGGGACCGAGTTCGAAGGTCTTGGCGGTCATGTCAGGTCGTTCTCCTTCGGCAGCGGTACGGCCGTGGTTTCGGCATGGCTGAACCGCCGCTTGGCCAGCCTGACGATCCGCAACCGGCTGGCGCAATTGGGATCGGGACAAGCGATCTCGGCGTCCGAGGTCATCCAGTCATTGCGGTCGGTCGGGCGCTGCTTTGCCGCGAGAAACGGCAATACGGAGGCAAGCGAATAGATCGAAAAACTCTGCCCTGCCGGCATCGACAGCATCTCGCCCTTGAGTTCGAAATAGTCGCCGGGCTTAGCGCCGCAATAGATCGGCTTGCCCTCGGGGATGACCGCCTCGACGCGAAGATCGAAGAGCTCGAAACTGTCGTCCGCCATGTCAGGCCTCCACCAGGCTGAAGGTGATGTCGCAGGCGCCGTTGCGGCGGATGATGCCGCAGGCAGCGGCGAAATGGTCGCGCTGATCGGCGCGCACCTGCGCCACCACGCTGCCGGCCAGCCAGCCGATCGGGAACAGAAGCCGTGCCCCTTGCCCGTAGTACAGGCCGATGTCGAAGATGGCATTGGGATTGCCGCCCCACATGCGCGGCGGCACGTAGGACAGCACGATGTCTCCCGGCTGCGGCGTCAGCGTTGCGTTCTCCGCCGGTAGAGGCCGGGCATAGGACTGGCCATCGAGATCGGCTGACGGAACCGGGCAGGAAATCTCAGGTCCCGTCCACATCGCATGGATACCGGGAACGACACGTGGCGTAGCGAGATACGCCTGGAGAAAGGCGGCATTTTCCGGCGCCTTTTCGGGCAGCAACAGCGCTGTCACGGAAAGCTTCGAGCGCGGCTCGGTGATGCTGATGGCTGGCTTCGTCATGTCTGGTCTTTCCCTGCGGATTGCAGCTTGTCGCGCAGGAAAGCAAAGGGCCGGCTGATATCGGCCACCAGTGCTTCGCGCGCCGCCTGCGCATCCTGTTTGACGAGAGCCGCGACGATGCTGCGGTGGTAGTGCGCGGTGTCGACCTCGCCGGCTTCGGAAAAGGCGTAGATGGCAACGCGGATGCAAGGTCCCGATTGCAGCCACAGGCTTTCGATCATCGGGATCAGCACGGCCGAGCCGCAGCAGCGGTAGATCTCGAAATGGAAGCTCTGGTTGAGCGTCGCTTCGCGGTCGATATCCTTCTTGTGCTTCAGGGCCCGCATCTCGTCCCACTCGCCGAGCATGGCTTCTATGGAAGCGATCTGGCGCGGGCTCATGCGCGTGGCGGCAAGTGCAATCGCTTCGCCTTCGATGAGCGAGCGGGCGCGCAGAAGGTCGTCGATCCTCTCTAGCGTGATCGGCGGCACGCGCACCGATCGGTTGGGCAGTGCCTCCAGCGCTTTTTCCGTAATCAGCCGCCCGAGCGCTTCGCGCACTGGCATGGTCGAGGTGACCAGCGCATCGGCCAGGCCACGGATGGTCAGCACCTGGTTCGGCTCGAACAGGCMGCCGATCAAGGCCCGGCGCAACTCGGAATAGACGCGATCCTGCACTGTCTCGCGACCGACCGGCGTAAGCTGGGCTGCGATCGTCTCGTTGTTTCGCTCGATGGCAGCCTTTTGCATGGCATTCCCGGTCTTGGCCCGTTTTCGGCTTGCGGATGAAATTAAAGCCGAATAGCGTGATCAAAGCAAGTGTGATCACAAATCAAAAATCAGGAGGCGACGACGATCGTCTTCGGCCAGAGGGTTTGATGAGCGAGGCAGCGGAGCGCCAAGGGCAGGAGACCCGGGCACCGGTTCTGACGGCAAGCCATGTCGTCAGGCGGTTCGGCGGCCTTGTCGCGGTCAATGACGTCTCGTTTGATGTCAAAGCGGGCGAGATCCTCGGCCTGATCGGACCGAACGGTGCCGGCAAGACGACGATGTTCGATCTGCTTGCCGGCAGCATATTGCCGACCAGCGGCGATATTCTCCTCAACGGCACGCGGGTCTCTGGCGAAGCCGCTCACCTGCGTATCGGCCGTGGGCTTGGCCGCACCTTCCAGATTCCGCGCCCGCTGCCCAATCTGACGCTGATCGAAAACATCATGCTGGCGGCACAGGGCCAGGCCGGCGAGAAATTGCTCGCCAATTTCGTCACGCCGTGGCGGGTGGCGGCACAGGAAAAAGCGGCCAGGGCAAAGGCACTCGACCTGTTGGAGCTCGTCACCCTCACCCATCTCGCGCATGAACCGGCGCGCGTGCTGTCCGGCGGCCAGCGCAAGCTGCTGGAACTTGCCCGCGTCATGATGGCCGACCCGGCGATCATCCTGCTCGACGAGCCGGCTGCCGGCGTCAACGCAACGCTTTTGGAAGTCATCATCGACCGCATCCGCGACATCAATGCGCGCGGCATCACCTTCCTGTTGATCGAGCACAACATCGACATGGTGACGCGGCTTTGCCATCGCGTGCTTGTCATGGCGAGCGGGCAGTTGCTGAGCGAAGGCACGGCGGAAGAGGTCGCCCGCGACCCGCGCGTCATCGAGGCCTATCTCGGAGGTGCCGCATGAGCGAGATCGTCCTCGACGTGCGCGACCTCGAAGCCGGCTACGAGCCCGGCGTGCCGATCGTGCGAGGCGCCTCGATTACCGTCAGCAAGGGTGAGATCGTCGTCGTGCTCGGCCCCAACGGCGCCGGCAAATCGAGCTTCATCAAGGCGATCGCCGGCCTGGTCCCGATCACCGGCGGCACGGTGTTTCTGGACGGCAAGGACATCACCGCCGCACCCGCCCACACCATGGTACGGCTTGGCCTGGCCTTCGTGCCGCAGACCGAAAACATCTTTCCGTTGATGTCGGTCGAGGACAATCTCAAGGTCGCCTGTGGCATTCTCGAACGGCGCGACATCCCCGGCCGCATCGAAGAAATGTACGCGGCCTTTCCCGACCTCGTGCGCCAGCGCCGCACCGCCGCCGGCAATCTGTCGGGCGGACAGCGGCAGATGCTCGCCGTCGCCCGCGCCCTGATCGTCCATCCCAAGGTGCTGGTGCTCGACGARCCKTCGGCCGGCCTGTCGCCGAAATTCGTCTCGATGGTGTTCGAGATGCTGGCCGGCATCCGCAARTCCGGCGTCACCATCCTYTTGGTCGAACAGAATGCCAAGGCGGCACTGGCCATCGGCGACCGTGCCTATGTGCTGGTCGAKGGCAAGGACCGGCACGAAGGCATCGCCTCGGAGCTGTGGAACGAYCCGGTCGTTGCCGAACTCTATCTCGGCCAGCGCCCTTCTCACGCCAGCAAGGAAGGCGCGGCATGAGCCTGCAATTTGTCGTCGATGGGTTGCTGACCGGCTCGATGATCGGCCTCGGCGCCATTGGTGTGACGCTGACCTATTCAATCCTGCGCTTCTCCAATTTCGCCCATGGCGACTTCATGGCCTGGGGCACCTATGCAACGCTGGCCGTGGTCAGCGCCATCGGTGCGACATTCGGCAAGGTGGCGCCCATCGCACCCTTGTCCTTCGGCTGGCCGCTCCTGGTTGCGTTGGTCGTCGGCATGGCGTTCACCGCTCTGCTGGCGCTGCTGCTCGACAGAGTGCTGTTTTCGCGGCTGCGCTCGCAGGGCCAGGCGATCATCGTGGTGATGGCGAGCTTYGGYGCCTCKATGGCGCTGMGMAGCCTGCTCGAATTCACCTTCAGCTCGCGGCCGACCTATTTCAGCCGGGCGATCCAGATCGCCATGCCGGTCGGCTTCGGCATCCGCATCACCCCCGACCAGATCGCGCTGCTGCTGCTGACCGCCGTGCTGGTGCTCGGCGTGCACCTGTTGATGACGCGCACGCAGACCGGCCGTTCGATGCAGGCGCTCAGCCAGAATGCGGCGTTGGCCCGTATCGTCGGCATCGACGTCGCCAGCGTGGTGCGCGTCACCTGGATCATCGGCGGGGCGCTGGCCTGCGTCGCCGGCGTGATGATCGGCATTCTGGTGCAGATCCGCCCGTTCATGGGCTTCGACATGCTGCTGCCGATGTTCGCCGCCGCCATTCTCGGCGGCATCGGCAGCATCCCGGGCGCGGTGCTCGGCGGCCTGATCATCGGGCTCGCCGAAGCCGGCGCGGTGCAGCTGATCGGTGCCGAATGGCGCGCCGCCGTCTCCTTCATCATTCTGATGGCTGTGTTGTTCGTGCGGCCGGTCGGCCTGTTTGGTGTGAGGGAACGCTGATGGACCTGCTCGGCTACGGCGCCTTTTTCCTGACCACCGCGCTGATCTTTTCGCTGGTCACTCTGGGGCTCAATCTGCAGTGGGGCCTGACCGGCCTGTTCAATGTCGGCCTCGCCGGCTTCGTCGCCATCGGCGCCTATACATCCGCGCTGCTGACGACACCGGACGATGCTGCACGGCTGGGTGGCTTCGGCCTGCCAATTCTTGTCGGCTGGCTCGGCGCTATGATCGTCGGCGGTATCGCGGCGGCGCTGACCGGCATGGCGACGCTGCGGCTGCGATCCGACTATCTGGCGATCACCACCTTCGGCGTCGCCGTGGTCGTGCAACTGGTCGCGCTCAACGCGCAGAAGCTGACCGGCGGGCCGTTCGGCATCGGCTTCATCCCGCGCCCCTTCGGCAGTCTTGCCGAGACGCCGCTGCTGTTCAACCTGTCGAACCTTGCCGTGGTCGCGGCGGTGACCTTGATTGCCTATCTCGCCTTGGAGCATTTGTCGCGCAGCCCGTGGGGGCGCGTGCTGAAGGCCTTGCGAGAGGATGAGCGAGCGGCGATTTCGCTCGGCAAGAGCGCACGCTTCTACCGCGTCCAGGCTTTTGCCGTCGGTGGCGCCATCATGGCGCTGGCCGGCGCGCTGCAGGCGCATTTCACCGGCTTCATCGCGCCGGACAATTATCTGCCGATCCTGACCTTCCAGGTGTGGGTGATGCTGATCGTCGGCGGCTCGGGCAGCAATCTCGGCGCCGTCATCGGCAGCATTCTGGTCTGGGGGATATGGGCCGGGTCAGGCACGCTGACCAGCGTGCTGTTTGCGCCCGAGCAACAGGCACGCGCGGCCTCGCTGCAGATCGTCGCCATCGGCGTCATGCTCTGCGTCATCCTGTTGATCCGGCCGAACGGATTGTTCGGCGACAGACTGCGGCGGCCACGTCTGGGCAAGCAGGCGAAGGTGACTACGGCCAAGAGCAGTTCCGGATCATGAACGCCGTGGTTCGGCGGGAAGCGCATGGCGCTTCACTTTGGCATGCCGTCAGCCGCAACCGCCGCGACCGGCCGGCGCTGCACGGCGAGGTCAATGTCGACCTCGCCATTGTCGGCGGCGGTTTTTCCGGCCTGTCGACCGCGCTGCACGCGGCGGGGAAAGGGCTGTCCGTCGCCGTCCTCGAAGCCGAAATCATTGCCTGGGGCGCGACCGGCAGGAATGCCGGTTTCGTCGTGCCCAACTTTGCCAAGATGGACCCGGACAACATCCTTGCGCATCTCGGCCCCGAGCGCGGCGAGAGGCTGATCGATTTCGCCGCCGGCAGCGCCGATCTGGTCTTCGGCCTTATCAAACGGCACGGCATCGACTGCGACGCCGTGCAGAACGGATGGATCCAGCCGGCGCACTCGCCCGCCGCCTTCGAGAAGGTCAAATCGCGGGCCGGGCAATGGGCACGGCGCGGCCGGCCGGCTGTCACGCTGGATCGGCAGGGCGTCGAAGCGCTGACGGGCATTCGCGGCTATATCGGTGGCTGGATGGACCGTTCGGGCGGCGTGCTCAATCCGGTCGGCTACGCGAACGGACTGGCCGATGCGGCGGAGAAGGCTGGCGCTGAGATTTTCGAGCACACACCTGTCACCTCGGTCGATCGGGTGGCCGATGGCTGGGCACTGAAAACGCCATCGGGCTCGGTGCGTGCCGGCAAGGTGCTGATCGCCACCAACGCCTATGGCGGATCGCTCAATCCGCCGCTGCAGCGAAGCTATATTCCGCTGAAGGTTTTTCAGATCGCGACCGAGCCGCTGCCGCGTGACATCCGCACGCGGCTGCTTCCCGGCGGACAAGGCGCCGGCGACACCAGGCGCAATCTGTTCACCTTCCGCTTCGATGCCGACAACCGGCTGATCAGCGGCGGCATGCATATTCTGAGTGCCGGCGCCGACACACGCGTGCCGCAAACAATCTGGCGGCGCCTCGCCAGGCATCTCGATTTGCCTGACCTGCCGCCGCTTGCCTATGGCTGGTCAGGAATGGCCGCGGTCGAACCGGATTTCCTGCCGCACCTCCTGGACCTCGGACCGGGACTGATCGCCGGCCGCGCCTGCAACGGGCGCGGCATTGCCATGACGACGGCGATGGGCAAGGTGCTGGCCGACTGGGCCACGGGAATCGAGGCGCGCGATTTGCCGCTGCCGTTCGCGCCGCCGGCGCCGATCCCGTTCCACGCGCTGCTGCGGCACGCGCCGAACATGCTGCTCGGCTGGAGCATGCTGCGCGACCGGCTGGACGAGGCGAGATAGGCGATCGCGTCTGGCGTGCGAACAATCAGTCAGTGGTGCGAAGATTTTCGGAGAGAACCGCGGCGGCCACGGCGATGTCTTGCTCAAGAGAGACCCGGACAGCAGGACCATTGCGCTGCTCCAGCGCGGCAACAATCCGGCGATGTGCGTCGTTCGACTGTGGGATGTAACGATCGGCCTGCATCAAAAGCTTGAGATAGGGTCCGACCCGGCCCCAGAGATCGCGGATCATGTTCAACAGGATCGGCGCGCCGGCATGCTGGTAGATGGCAAAGTGAAACGCCTCGTTCAGCGAGAGATAGGCCCTGGCGTCGCCGGCCTCGATGGCGCGCTGCATGCCGGCCAGCGTCGCCTGGATGTCGACCAGCCCGTTTTCGCTCATGCGCGACGCGGCCATCTCGCCCGCCAACCCTTCGACGGCGATGCGGATATGAGTCAGTTCCTCGAAGGCCGGGGCGGACAGCAAGGGCACGATGATCGAACGATTGTTCTGCATCTCGAGCAGCCGCTCGGCTACCAGCCTTTGCAGCGCTTCGCGGATCGGCGTCGTCGAGATGCCGAACGTCTCGGCGAGCTTGCGGATGACAAGCGTCTGGCCCGGGCTGAAGCCGCCTGAAATCAGTTCCTGCTTGAGCGCGCCATAGGCGCGGTCGTTGAGGGTTTGATGTTCGAGCTTCAGCATGCGCGCCCCGCTCCGATCACCAGTTCGATAAAGCGCGATCGAGCGTCTCGGCCAGTTGCTCGGCATTGTCCCTGGCAAAGGGCAGAGGCGGCCTGATCTTCAGCACATTGCCACGCGGACCGCAGGACGAGATCAGCACACCATCCTCGCGCATGGCTTCGACAACCGCGGATGTCTTGCTGGCGGCCAGCGCCTCGTCGCCATCGGCCGTCAACTCGACGCCGAAATAGAGGCCGTTGTGCCTGACATCACCGACCATGCCGTGCCGGTTCTGCAGCGCGCGCAACAGGTCAGCTGTATAGGCGCCGACATTGCGTGCGTTCTCGATCAGCCCCTCGCCTTCGATCACCTCGAGCACAGCGATGCCGACAGCGGCCGCGACCGGGTTGCCGCCGAATGTGTTGAAATAGCCGGTGTTCGAGCCGAAGGATGAAACAAGCTGCGGCCGCACCAGCACCGCGCCCATCGGATGCCCGTCGCCGATCGGCTTGCCCATGGTGACGATATCCGGCTCGAGGCCATAATTGGCAAAGCCCCACATGCCCTGGCCAAGCCGGCCGAAGCCGGACTGGACCTCATCGGCGATGACGATACCGCCGGCCTTTCTGACGTGATCGGCCGCCTCGCGCATGACCGCCGCATCGGGGAAGAAAATGCCGTCGCTGGAAAAGGCCGAGTCGAGCAGCAGCGCCGCCGGACGGATGTTTTGCGCACGCATGTCGTCGATGGCGGCGGCGACATTTCCGGCGAAATCGCGCGCGGCGCGGCCATGGTCGCGGAACGTGTCGGGTGCTGCCACGGTGCGATGATGCGTGGGCACGCCCTTGGCGCCAACAGCCGCCGGCGACAGTTGCGCGGTGGCGATCGTGGCGCCGTGATAGGCGAAGTCGGTGATGATCACGCCGGTGCCGCCGCTCGAATGCTGGGCGATGCGGATGGCGAGGTCGTTGGCCTCGCTGCCGGTGCAGGTGAACATGGCGTGGCCGAGATGGGCCGGAACGGTGCCAAGCAGTTTTTCCGCATAGTCGAGGATGATCTCGCTCAAGTAGCGTGTGTGCGTGTTGAGCGTGGCTGCCTGCCGTGACAACGCCTCGACGACGCGCGGATGGCAGTGCCCGACCGAGGCGACATTGTTGTAGGCGTCGAGKAATTTGCGGCCCTGCGCATCGTAGAGCCAGACGCCGCTGCCGCGCACCAGATGGATCGGGTTGCGGTAGAAGGCACGGTAGGTCGGCCCAAGCAGCCTGGCGCGGCGTTCGAGCAGGGCTTGCTCGGAAGGCGCCGAGTCGGCATTTGCGGGATATGACGAAGACTGGGACACGAGCATCTACTCCGGATTGGAATGGTCGAGAAAATAGCGGCGGGCATCCGCGGACGACAGCTCGTCCAGCCGTTCGAGCGAGGCCCAGACCTCGGTGATGAGGCGCAGCACGTAGTCGCGCTTGGCCGGGAAGCGTTCCGCTTGCCAGCTGGCGATGTTGGCGATGAGCGCAAGGCGGGCACGGATCAAGTCGAAAAGAATGCCGATCTCTTCGGCCTCCAACGGCTGCACCGATTGATAGCCGGCGACGAAGCGCGCGGCTGAAGCCAGCGGATGACCTTCAGCCGGCCAGCGGTAGACGGCACCGATGGCGAGATCGCAGATCAATGGCGAATGGATCATGTCGCCGAAATCGAGGATGCCGGTCACCACCTCCGGCCGCGAAGCGTCCATCACCACATTGTAGGAGTTCATGTCGTTGTGGACGATCTGCGCGCGCAGGCTCGGGATGACCGGCGCCGCATGCTCCTCGAAAGCGTCCATCACACGCTCGACCATTGCACGGTGACCGGCATCGGCGATATGTGCAAGCATCGGCCGCGTCTTGGCGACCTTGCGGATATCCCAGAGCAGGTCGCTGCCGGCGGCCGGATGGAAGAAGCCGCGCAGCGCCCGGCCAAGCCGGGCGAGGAAGATGCCGAGATTGCGATCCTGTGTGGCTGACGTGGGCGAGCGCGACAGCAAGTGGCCAGGCAGATAGGTCACCAGCCGGATGATGCGCGGCGCCGATCCACCGACGCTGACCGTGAATTGCGCTTCGCCCTCGAGGCTTTTGCGCACCGAAGGGACCGGCAGGGTCGGGTCGACCGCAAGGATATGGTCCAGCGCCTTGTTCTGGAAATCGGTGAAGCCGGCTTCTTCCGCCGGGTGCGAGACCTTTAGGACGAACTCGCCCTCGCCTTCGGTCTGGATATGGAAATTGTGGTCGCGTTCGCCCGGCAACGGGCGCGCGCTGCCGGTGAGCCCATAGTGCCGGTGCAAGATATCCAACGCGTCGGCGATCGAAACGTCAGGCGCGTCCTCGGCGAGCGTTTCGCCGAAACCGTCAGGCACGGCTGCGCTCATGAACTCGCCTTCGGATCAAGCGGCTCAAGACCGCACCAGTCGGCGATGAACAGCGCGATGGTCTGGGTAACCTTGCGCACAGAATCCAGATCGACGGCCTCGTCATAGCCATGCGGCATGCGGCAGATCGGGCCATAGACGATCGCCGGCGTGTCGGCATAGAGGCCGAAGAAGCGCGCATCCGTCGTCGCCGAGGTGACGTGCTCCGTCAGCGGCTCGCCCCACACGGCTGTATGGCTGCGCCGCAGCACGGCTTCCATCTCGTCGGCACCCTCCAGCACATAGCCCTCGGCCATGAAGCCATTATAGGTCATTGTGGGCGGGCGATTGGCGAGGAACGGATCGGAACGGGCTGCGTCGGCGATGCAGGCTTCGAGTTCGGCTCTCGCATCCTCCAGCTTCTGGCCGGGATAGGTGGCGACACGCATCTCGAAAACGCAGCGCGCCGGAACGCTCGATGTCCATTCGCCGCCTTCGATCTTGCCGAGGTTGAAGCGGATCGGATGCGGATGATCGTGAAAATGCGGATCATCCACCTTTCGCGCGTTCCATACGATTTCGAGCTGCTTCAGCGCCTGGATGATGACGAAGGCCTTTTCGATGGCATTGGCGCCGGCCGAGAAAGCCCCCGACGCATGCTGAGGGTCCCCATCGACCTCGACCTTGAACCAGATCGGACCGACCTGCGCCCGCATCAGCCTTGGCTCCAGCGGCTCGGGGATGAAAGCCGCATCGGCGCGGTAGCCGCGTTGCAGGCAAGCGAGCGCGCCATTGCCGGTGCATTCCTCCTCGACCACCGACTGCAGATAGACGTTCGCGGCCGGCTGATAGCCGAGGCCGCGCAAGGCGGCCAGCGCGTAGAGACAGGCCGACAGACCGGCCTTCATGTCGCCGGCGCCACGGCCATGCATCCAGCCATCCTCGATCGCCGGATCGTAGGGATCGCGCACCCAGCGATCGACAGGTCCCGTCGGCACCACGTCGATATGGCCGTTGAGGATCAGCGAGCGGCCGGTGGCGTTTCGCGGCGTGTGGGTGGCAACGACGTTGAAGGCATCATCATAGGAAACCGCAACCGGCGAAAAACCCGGAAGGTCGCGGATGGCGTCGACATCAACGCGCCACATGTCGACCGCGTAGCCGTCGGCCTGATAGGCAGCCGCCATGAAGGATTGCGCGGCGTGCTCCTCGCCACGCTGGGAAGGAAAGCGCACGAGATCCGCCAGGAATGCGACTTGCCGCGCGAAGCCGTCATCGACCGCGCTTAAAATGGCTTCGTCGGCAATTCGCTCAGGCATGATATTCCGCTTTCCCTTGAATGGTGTATCATATCTCATATGCCATTTCCTGGAAAGGCAAAGAGACAGGTCAGGCCAAAACGATGGCCCAACCCGCGAACCTCTTGGCAGGCGGGCGCAGAGTTGGCATCAGCTTCTTGCATGCCAGCAAAGCTGCATGGCAGAGATCGAGGACAGATGCTGGTCACCCAAGGCGCATTGCCGGATGAAATCACCGATCTCTCGTCCGGCTACCGGCGCGTGCCGGCCGGCAAGATCATCAATGCGGTAACGTGGATGGAAGCGCGCGCCCCTATGCCTGACCTCGCGCAGCCGCTGGCAATGACCCGGATCACCAAGCCCGACAGTGCCGACTACCGCGCGATCTTCCTCGAGATCGGCGCTCCCTGGCTGTGGGATGGCGCCGCCGAAATGTCGGATGCCGAAATATCAGCGCATTTCGCCGACCCTCACCAGCATGTCTATTACGGCCATGATGAAAGCGGCGACCATGTCGGCATGGTCGAATTCTGCGTGGCCGACGACAACGAGGTCGAGATCACCTATTTCGGCCTGTTCCCCACCTTGCCCGGCAGGGGCCTTGGCAAGCGGCTGATGGCCGGCGCGCTTGATCAGGCATGGCGTCTCAGCCCCCGCCGCATCTGGCTGCACACCAGCAGCATCGATCATCACAGCGTCATCGGGTTCTACAGGGCTTGCGGGTTCGAGCCCTATGCGGCCGGTTTCGAAATCACGGACGACCCCCGGATCAAGGGAACCCTGCCGCGCGATGCGGCCCCGCAGATCCCGTTGATCGAGACGGAATGGGTGCCCGGCGCCAGATGAGACCGTCTTCGCAACCCGCCAGCCAGGCATCGCCGCACCATCGCCGGTGGGTGCGGCGCGAAAGCATCCTGTCGAGGCTGGGGCGGCATGTCGATACGCGCATCGTGCTGTTCGCCGCGCCCGCCGGCTTCGGCAAGTCGACGACGATGGCGCAGTGGGCCGCGGAAGTCGCGCGCCATGGCCGGTTGACCGCATGGCTCTCCTGCGAGGCGACGGACAATGACGAAGGCACCTTCCTGTCGCATCTGGTGGGGGCGCTGCGCCATCTCGTCCAGAACCCGGCCGAACTCGACCTTGCCTTCCAGTCGAGCCCGATCCCGCAGCTCGATGTCGTGCTGGCAGCACTGGTGGCGGGTTTTGCGGCGCGTGATGCCGAGATCACCCTGTTCTTCGACGACTACCACGCCATCGAAGCGCCGGCGGTGAAGCGCTTCATGGAGCGCCTGACCCGGCAGGCACCAGCCAACGTCGCCTTCGTCATCGGCTCGCGCAACCTGCCTGATCTGCAGCTCGGCAAGCTCAGGGTGCTGGGCGACGTTTTCGAAATCGGCCCGGACGATCTGCGCTTCGCCTCGTCCGAAGCGGAATCCTTCTTCAACGACAAGCTGGGCCTCAGCGTCAGCAGCGGCACTGTGGAGGCCTTGTGCTCGCGGACCGAGGGCTGGGCCGCCGGCCTGCAACTCGCTTCGCTGTCGCTCAGTGCCGCGCACGCACCGGAAACCGTCATCGGAAATTTCACCGGCGCCAACCGCAACGTCGCCGACTTCCTGATGGGCGAAGTCTTCCTCGGGCTGCCGCCGGCGCTGGCGAAATTCCTGCTCTACAGTTCGATTTTCGAGCGCTTCAGCGCCGAGGCGTGCCGGGCCGTCTTGCGCGCGGCGGACGCCGAGGCTGATATCACCGAGATCGAGACCCGCAATCTGTTCCTCGTGCCGCTCGACGAGGAGCGGCGCTGGTTCCGCTATCATCATCTGTTCCACGACTTCCTCAGCCGTGAAATGGAGCGGCGCGAACCGGAGATGATCGCACCGCTGCATCTGGCCGCAGCCGAATGGTTTGGCGAACGCAAGATGCTGACCGAAGCGATCGGACATGCGCTCGCCGCCGGCGACCAGGCCCGCGCGGYGGTGTTCGTCGAGAACAATGCGCTCGAACTGATCGCCCAGTGCCAGCTGCTATACGTACGCCAATTGCTGGCACTGCTGCCCCGGAAACTGGTCGACCAGCGCATTCGGCTGCAACTCGTCGTGTTGTGGCTGGCGGTGCACTCAAGCCAGCCCGAGATCGCCCAGCAGACGCTCGCCAATGCGCGCAAGCTCGTCGAGACCGGGCCGGCCGACGGCAAGGATCCGGGTACGCTGACCGGCACCACGATCGAGGCCGAAATCGTGGTCCTCGATGCCGCTGTGTACAGCACGCTGGAGCAGTTCGAGGACGCGCGCGACACAGCATTGGCCGCGCTGCGCATCATCGCTCCCGATGCCTGGTTCATGGAAGGTGCGACCGCCAATGTCATCGGCTACAATCTCTACGCGCTGGGCGACCTCGAGGGCGCCTGGGCGGCGGTCGACGCGGCGCGCAAGGCGCATGAGCGAAGCGGCAGCCTGCTCGGCGTCACCATCGCCAATTGCTATATGGCGGTCATCGAGCGCTCGGCCGGCCGCCTGCCCGCCGCCGAAAAGCTGCTGCGCAACACGATCATCGAGGCCAGGACGCGGATCGGCGCGAACTCCTACGCCGAGGCGCTTGCCGGAACGCTGCTGGCCGAACTCGCCTACGAGACCAACGCATCCGGCGAGGCGCTGACGCTGGTCGAGAATCTCGGGCCGCTGATCGAGGGCGCCGCGGTCATCGTCTATCCCTTGGCCAGCGTGCCGACCTATGCCCGTGTGCTGCAGCTGACCGGTCGCGGCGACGTGGCATTGGATATGCTGGAACGCGTCTACCAGCGTGTGCGCGGCTCCGTCTACCGCCGCCTCGCTTCGGTGCTGGTGCATGATCGCATCCGGCTGCTGCTCGACCAGAACCGCGTCGCCGAGGCGCGCGCGCTGCTGAGCGAGCATCGCCGTGAAAGCGCTGAAACCGCCCCTACAGTCGCCAACGAGTTCGAGTTCTTCGCCGAAGGCCGGCTGCTGACGGCGGAGAAATCCTACGCGGCGGCCGCAGAACTTTTCGACACGTTGCTGGAGCGAACGAAAAGCAGCGGGCGCATGCGCCGCCACATACTGGCGCTGATCCTGCGCGCCAAGAATGCCGGCCAGGACCAGCGCGAAGCCGATCGCCATCTTCTCGAAGCCTTGCGCCTTGCCCAGCCTTCCGGCTTCATCCGCTCCTTCGTCGATGAGGGCAGGCCTGTTGTCGAGGGGTTGATGCGGCTGCGTGCGGCGCAGGCAAAGACCGACCCTGCGCTGTCGGCCTATGCCACGCGCATCATCGATGCCGCGCAGACCATGCCCGTGGCGACGCGCAAGACCGCCGCCCCAGCCGAGAAGGAACAGCTCACCCGGCGCGAGTCCGAACTGCTGCGCTGCCTGTCGGAAGGCATGTCCAACAGGGATATCGCGGTTGCGCTGTCGGTGAGCGAGACCACGGTGAAATGGCATTTGAAGAACATTTTCGGCAAGCTCTCGGTATCGAACCGCGTCCAGGCCGTGCGCGCCGCGCAGGCCGCCGCAGACCTCCGTCCCCCTCCGAAAGGAGGGGTGTAGACATCCGGCACAGCCCCTTCTTTAGGGTCGGGCCGTGGGATCGTTAGCCTGCTAGCCTCCTCCGGATTGTAGAGGACGCTGCTTATGGCGACAGGTTACGTTTTTCACGAACAGCTGATGTGGCATGACACCGGCTCCAGCGCCGACATGATGCCTCCCGGCCGTTTCGTGGAACCCGGACGGCACCTGGAATCGCCGGGATCGAAGCGCCGGCTGAACAACCTCATCCAGGTCAGCGGCCTGTCGCGCCATCTGGTGCCGATTCTTGCCGAGCCGGTGACGGTCGAGGACCTGCTGCGCGTGCACACGCAGCGCCATGTCGACGACATCCGCATGCTCAGCGAACGCGGCTCCGGTTTCGCCGGACCGCAGGCGCCGATCGGCCTCAACAGCTTCGACATCGCGCTGTTGTCCGCCGGCACCACCTATGCGGCGATGCGCGCGGTGCTAACCGGCCGCGTCGACAATGCCTATGCGCTGGCGCGCCCGCCCGGGCACCATGCCGAGCCCGACCAGGCGATGGGCAACTGCCTGTTCTCCAACATCGGCGTCTCCGTGCGCCGGCTGCAGCATGAAGGCCTGCTCGGCCGCGCGGCGATAGTCGACTGGGACGTGCATCACGGCAATGGCACCGAGACGGTGTTTTATTCCGACCCCTCGGTGCTGACCATTTCCCTGCATCAGGACAATCTCTATCCGACCGGGCGCGGCGCGCTGGCCGACAATGGCAAGGGCGACGGCGAAGGCTACAACATCAACATCCCGCTGCCGGCCGGCAGCGGCACCGGCGCTTACGAGGCAACCTTCGACCGCGTCGTCGCCCCGGCGCTGCGCGCCTTCAAGCCGGACCTCGTCATCGTCGCGTCGGGTTTCGATGCCTCGGGCTTTGATCCGCTCGGCCGCATGATGCTCAACAGCGAATGCTTCCGGCGCCTTGCCGCGCGCCTGGTGGCGCTGGCCGCCGAGACATCGAACGGCCGCCTGATGATGAGCCATGAAGGCGGCTACTCCGAAGGTTATGTGCCGTTCTGCGGCCACGCCGTCATCGAGACGCTGGCCAATCACCGCACCGAAGTGGTCGACCCGCTGTCGGACCATATCGACGAATGGGCCGGGCAGGACTTGCAGCCGCATCAGGCTCAAGTGATCGACGCCGCCGAAGGCCTGCTCACCGGCCTGCGCCAACGCCTCGCAAGCGCTGCCTGACGCGATGGATTTTCTGATCACCACGCTCCTCAACGCGCTGACGCTGATCAGCATCCTGATGCTGGTCGGGCTCGGGCTGGCGATCAGCTTCGGCCTGATGAACGTGACCAATCTGGCGCATGGCGAGTTCGTCACGGTCGGCGCCTTCGCGGTCTATTTCGTCCAGAGCATCGGCGGGTCGTTCTGGCTGGGGCTGGCCGCCGCGCCCATCGCCGGCGCCGTGGTCGGCTGCATCCTGGAATTCGCCATCATCCGCCATCTCTATTCGCGGCCGGTTTCGACGGTGCTTGCCACCTGGGGCGTCAGCCTGATCCTGCAGCAAGGGCTGGAACTGACCTTCGGGCTCGGCGCCAAGCCGGTGACACCACCGATCGAGGGCACGCTCGACCTGTTCTTCACCGTCTATCCCGCCTACCGGCTGATCCTGATCGCCATTGCCATGCTGACCTTGTTCGGCGTCGTCCTGCTGATCAACCGGACATCGTTCGGGCTCGATATCCGCACCGTCATCCAGAACCGCGAGATGGCCGAGGGCGTCGGCATCAACACGCGGCGCACCTACGCCATCGCCTTCACCTTCGGCGCGGCCATCGCCGGGCTCGCCGGCGGGCTGGTCGCGCCGCTGGCGATCGTGCTGCCGCAGATGGGAGTGAACTACCTCGCCAACGCCTTCTTCGTCGTCATTGTCGGCGGCGTCGGTTCGATCGGTGGCCTTGTTGCCGGCAGCGTCTTCGTCGGCGGGCTGACCAGTGTGCTCAACTACCAGATCTCGCCGTCGCTGGCGCAAGCGATCGTGTTGCTCGCGGCCATCGTCGCTGTGCGGCTACGGCCCAACGGCCTGTTCAACGGGGCGTCACGATGATCGCCCGCGACCGCAACTGGCTGCTGATCTTCGCCGTCTGCGCAGCACTCGCTGTCATCTATCCCCTTTTCGCCGATGGCTATCAGCTGACGGTGATCCGCGACGCGCTGATCTTCGGCCTGTTCGCGGCGAGCCTCGACTTCTTCTGGGGCCGCACCGGCATTCTGTGTTTCGGCCACGCCGCCTTCTTCGGCATTGGCGGCTACATCATGGCGCTGGTCACGCTCAACGACGCGATCCCCTTCGGCAGCCTGCTCGGCATCATGGGCGCGGTGGCCGGTGCGGCCTTCGTCGCCGCCATCATCGGCTACTTCCTGTTCTTCGGCGGCATTCGCGGCAGCTATTTCACCATCGTCACGCTGGCGATGGGCGTCATCTGCCAGCAAGCCGCCGTCTCCTGGAGTTCGGTCACCGGCGGCGACAGCGGCCTGATCGGCATCCCGCCGATCGAATTCGATGTTGGCGGCACGCATGTCGATCTCAGCCAGGATCTGCCCTCCTACATCTTCGTCGCGGCCATCGTCGCGGTGGTCGTGCTGGCGCTGTGGTCGATCAGCCGTGGCCGCTGGGGCACGGTGCTGACCGCCATCCAGGACAATGAAGTCCGGGCGGCGGCGCTCGGCCACAACGCCCCACTGCGGCTGCTCGTCACCTTCGTCGTTTCGGCGGCGATCGCCGGGCTTGCCGGCGCGCTCTATGTCTGCATGGCCGGGCTGGTGGCGCCCGACCTCTCCGGACTGCTGCTGTCGACGGAAGTCATCGTCTGGGTGGCGGTCGGCGGGCGCGGTACGCTGCTCGGTCCGGTGCTCGGCGCGATCTTCATCCAGCGTGCGCAGCAGACGATCTCAAGCTTCAACCCGAGCCTGTGGCCGCTGCTGCTCGGCTGTGTCTTCGTGATCATCGTCTTCGTGCTGCCCGACGGCATCCTGTCGATCTACGCGCGGCTGAAGAGCCTGTTCAAAGGCCGGAGACACGCGCAATGAGCGATGTCCTGCTCCAGGCCGAGAATGTCGGCATCCGCTTTGGCGGGCTGCAGGCGCTGGAAGGGTTGAACCTGACCGTGCGCGACAAGGAGCTCTGCTGCATCATCGGGCCGAACGGCGCCGGCAAGAGCACCTTTCTCAACGTGCTGACCGGCACGCTGCGCCCGACCAGCGGCAGCGTGCGCTTCCTCGGCCATGACATTGCCGGTCTGCCGCTGCACCGCATCGCCCGGCTCGGCATAGCCCGAAAATTCCAGATCCCGTCGGTCTTTCCGAGCCTCTCGGTGGAGGACAACCTCAAGGTGGCACGGTGGGGCGTGGCGTCTCCGGTTCGGCCGGTCGGTKAGTTGCTGGAACTGGTCGCGCTTGGTAACCGCGCGACCACGTTGGCCGGCGAACTCGCGCATGGCCAGAAGCAATGGCTGGAGATCGGCATGGCGCTGGCGATCGAGCCGAGGCTGTTGCTGCTCGACGAGCCGACCGCCGGCATGACGCCGCAGGAGACACTGGCGACCGCCGAGATGCTGCTGCGGCTCAAGGGCGAATTCTCGATCGTCGCCGTCGAACACGACATCCGTTTCGTGCGGGCGCTGAATTGCGAGACGCTGGTGCTGCATCAGGGGCGCCGGCTGCGCAGTGGTCCTTTCCATGACATCGAGACCGACGAAATGGTCCGCGACGTCTATCTGGGGAGGCGCTGACCATGCTGCGGACATTGGCGGTCTCGGCCGGCTACGGCCTGCTCCCGGTGCTGAACGGCATCGACCTCAGCGTGGCATCAGGCGAAGTCGTCGGCCTGCTCGGCCGCAACGGCGCCGGCAAGACGACGCTGCTGCGGGTCATCGCCGGCGGCTTGAAGGCAAGCGGCGGCGCGGTGGTTCTGGGCGACCAGGACCTTACCAATGCGCCGGCCTTCCGCCGCGCGCGGGCGGGGATCGCCCATGTGCCGCAGGGGCGCGGCATCTTCAACCAGCTGACCGTGAGGCAGAACCTGGAAGTCGGCACGCGTGCCGCAAGGGATCGCGGCGACGGCGGCATTCCTGACGACATCTTCGGCTATTTTCCGATTCTGCGCGAACGCGAGGCGCAAATCGCCGGCACGCTCTCGGGCGGCCAGCAGCAGATGCTGGCGATCGGCCGCGCGCTGTGCGGCCTGCCATTGGTGCTGCTGCTCGACGAGCCCTCGGAAGGCATCCAGCCGAACATCGTGCAGTCGATCGCCGAATTGGTGCCGCGCATCGCCCGCGAGCGCGGCATCGCGATCGTTCTGGTCGAGCAGAATCTCGATCTCGTTCTCAAGGCGGCGGACCGCTGCCTGGTGATGGAGAAGGGCAGGATCGTGCACGAAGGCACGCCGGAGGCGTTCGCCGACGAGAGCCTGCTCAAGGATTTGTTGGCCCTATAAGGCGCGCTGAAGCGCGCCTGGGACCTCTTGGCTTTGTAAGGCGTGCATGGGGCGCGCCTGAACTGGAAGGGAACATAACAATGATAAGCAGAAGAACGATCCTCAAATCCGGCGGCGCTGCCGCTGCCTTCGCCATGGTCGGCGCGCCGTCAATCCTGCGCGCCGCCGACACCGTCAAGGTCGGCCTGTCGATCCCGATCACCGGGTTGCAGGCGATCCTCGGCGAGACGCTGCTCAATTGCTACAAGCTCGCCGCCGCCGAACTCAACGCCGCCAACGGCATTGGCGGCCGCCAGGTCGAATTGTTCATCGAGGACAACCAGACCACGACCAAGGGCGCCATCGACAAGGCGCGCAAGCTCCTCAACGAAGACAAGGTCGACGTGGTCATGGGCACGATCATTTCGCCCGAGCGCAGCGCGACGCTGTCGGTGACGTCGAAGGCCAAGAAGCTGTTTTTCTACCCGACCAATTTCGAGGGCGGCGAATGCAACCGCTACTTCGTCGCCACCGGCCCGATCCCGATGCAGCAGGTCGACCCGATGATGCCGTGGGTGGCCGAAAACCTCGGCAAGACGATCTATGTCATGGCTTCGGACTATGCCTGGCCGCAGAAGATGACAGAGGCGATCACGGCGGCCTATGAGAAGGCCGGCGGCAAGATCATCGGCGCCGACTATTATCCGTTCGGCACCACGGATTTCGGCCCGGCCTTCCAGAAGATCAAGTCGCTGAAGCCTGATGTCGTGTGGTCGATGGTGGTCGGCAATGACGCCGTCACGCAGCTCAAGCAGTATCGCTCTTTCGACATCAAGCAGCCGCTGATCGCGCCGCTCGACGAGGTCTTCAACAAGGACGCGCTGCCGCCCGGCGTCGCCGCCGGCACCTACGCGCCGCAGCCCTACTGGATGGCACTCGACAATCCGGTCAACAAGAAGTTCATCGCGAGCTTCCGCGAAAAATTCGGCCAGGAGAAGATGGTCAACGGCATCGGCGAAGCCGGCTATAACGGCCTGCATCTCTACGCGCTGGCCGCCGAGAAGGCCGGATCGCTGAAAGACGACGATGTGCTCAAGGCGCTGCCGACGATCGAGTTCGACGCGCCGCAAGGCAAGATCCGTGTCGATGCCACAAACAACCACACGCTCTGCCATTCCTATGTCGGCAAGGCGGCGGCGGACGGCATCAGCTACGAGATCGTCAAGGATTTCGGCACCATCGCGCCGGTCACGCCTTACTGCAAGGTGTAGGCCTGCGCACTCAACCAATCCTGACGGCGGCGTTGCCGCTGCCGTCAGGGCGTCTGCGGCGCCGGCAACCGCTCACGCAATTCGTCGACAAGCACCCTGGTGTTTTCGGAATAGTCGATGGGCACGACGACGAGATGGACGCCGCCGCCGGYGAACGCCTGTTCCAGCGCCGGCCGCAACTCGGCGATCGCATCAACCCTCGTCCCTTTGGCRCCGTACGCCTCGGCGTATTTGACGAAATCGGGATTGCCGAAGGTCATGCCGAAATCCGGGAATTCGTCGACCGCCTGCTTCCAGCGGATCATGCCATAGGCGTGGTCTTCGAGCAGCAATACGACGAGGTTGAGCTTGAGCCTGACGGCGGTTTCCAGTTCCTGGCTGTTCATCATGAAGCCGCCATCGCCGCAGATCGCCATGACACGGCGCTGCGGATAAAGCAGTGCCGCCATCATCGCCGATGGCAGGCCGGCACCCATGGTGGCCAGTGCATTGTCGAGCAGCAGCGTGTTTGCCATGCGTGTGCGGTAGTTGCGCGCGAACCAGATCTTGTACATGCCGTTGTCGAGGGCGAGGATTCCGTCCGCCGGCATAACGGCGCGCACGTCATGCACGATGCGCTGCGGCGTGAAACGATCTTCGGTGGCGCGCGCTGCGATCCGGCTCAAAATGCCTTCGCGCAGCGGCAGCAGGGCCTGCGCGTTGGGGATCTTGCCCTCGATGCGGTCGGCCAGCAGCGCCAGCGAAGGGCCGAGGTCGCCGACGATTTCGGCTTGCGGGAAATAGACCTGCTCCACATCGGCTGTTTGATAGCCGACATGGATGACCTTCGGCCCGTTGGCGCCCATGATGAAGGGCGGCTTCTCGACCGTGTCGTGGCCGATGGTGATGATCAGATCGGCCTGTTCTATCGCCTCGTGCACATAGTCGCGCTCCGAAAGGGCTGCCGTTCCCATGTAGAGCTCGGTGCCGCCGGGCACGGTACCCTTGCCCATCTGCGTGGTGAAATAGGGAATTTGCGTGCGCAGCACGAACTGGGCGACATCGGGGGTCACGCGCGGCCGCGACGCCGCCGCGCCGAACATCAGCAGCGGACGCTTCGCCTCTAGGATCATACGGGCGGCGCGATCGAGCGCGCCGGGGCTGGCCAGCGGCAGTTCGACCGGATGCGTCGGCACCAGTGCGATCGGCTCGCACTCCGCAGCCGCGATATCTTCCGGCAGTTCCAGATGCACGGGGCCGGGACGCTCTTCCTGGGCGACACGGAAAGCTTCGCGCACCAGCGAGGGGATCATCTTCGGCGAGACGATCTGGCGCGACAGCTTGGTCAGCGGCTTCATCGCCGCGACGATGTCGACGATCTGGAAGCGCGCCTGCCGCGATGACAGGATGCCTTTCTGGCCGGTGATCATGATCATCGGCATCGCGCCGAGCAGCGCATAGGCCGAACCGGTCGTCAGGTTGAGCGCGCCGGGGCCAAGCGTGGTGATGCACACGCCTGCCTTGCCGGTGAGCCTGCCATAGGTGGCGGCCATGAAGGCCGCCGCCTGTTCGTGGCGGGTCAGGATCAGCTGGATCGACGAGCGGCGGATGGATTCGACGATGTCGAGATTTTCCTCGCCCGGAATGCCGAAAATCCGGTCGACCCCTTCATTCTCGAGGGCCGCAACGAACAGATCCGAACCTTTGGTCATGAACCGCCTCTCCTGCAATGCGCATATTCCGCCTTCATATGGCATTGGAAAGTGGCGCCTCAAAGAGCGCAAGCTTGCTCTGTTGGCAATCAGGCCTTCAATTTCGGCAAGGCGGCCGCCAGAGCGTCGACGGCGAGCCGCACCTTGAGCGGCAGATGCGGCGTCTGCAGCCAAAGGGCGTGGCAGTCGTAGGGATAGCGCGGCTGGTCCGGCAACAGCGTCACCAGCGCGCCGGCTCGAATGCGCTCGCGAACCAGCCACCAGGGCAGCCACGCCAGACCCATACCTTCGACCGCTGCGTCGGCGATGGCATCGAGATCGTCGAGCCGCAGCCTGCCGCTGGGCATGATCTCCTGTGTAGGTTGCCCGTCGCGCGGGAAGAGCCACGGCTGAACCACCTGACCGAGCCGGCGATAGACAATGGCGTGATGGTCGACGAGATCTTCGATCCGCCGCGGTTCACCATGAATTCTGAGATAGGAGGGCGCGGCGCAGACAACCATGTCCTGGCGCGCAACGCGGCGCGCGATCACGCCAGCCTTGTCGATGAGATCGCCGGTCCGGATAGCAAGGTCAAAGCCATCCTCGGCGAGATCGGCGAAGCGGTCGCTGAGCGACAGGTCGAGTTCCAGCATCGGATATTGCCGCGCCAGGTGCAGCAGCACGGGGGCGACGCAGTGGCGGCCGAAATGCGCCGGCATGGTGAGGCGCAGTTTCCCGCGCGGTTCGGAAAACTGGTCGGCAGCGAGCGCATCGGCGGCTTCGGCCTCGGCCAGCACCACCCGGCAGCGTTCATAATAGGCGCGGCCGAAGTCTGTCAGGCTCTGGCGGCGCGTGGTGCGGTTGATGAGACGCACGCCGAGCCGCTCCTCGAGAAAGCGGACATGCTTGCCAACCATCGGTCCGGACAGGTCGAGCGCGAGGGCCGCAGCCGCAAACGAGCCGAGGTCGACCGCCCTGACGAACACCGCCATGCTCTCGAGCCGATCCAAATTCGGAACTCCTGGTTTCTACTGCTTTATCTGAACAGCCATTTATCCCGGAGATCCTTGGCTGCATAGGTCATTCGGTTGAAATGATTTGGAGTATCCCGAATGACCCGTATCGTCCGCTTCCACCAGCATGGTGGTCCCGAGGTTCTGCGCATCGAGGACGTTGACCCCCCTCTACCCGGTCCGGGCGAGGTTCAAATCCGGGTCAAGGCACTCGGCCTCAATCGCGCCGAGGCGCTGCTGCGTTCGGGCGCTTACATTGAAACACCCGCCCTGCCCTCAGGGCTTGGTCTCGAGGCAGCGGGCGTTGTCGAGGCGGTGGGCGACGGCGTGAAGGATTTCGCACCGGGCGATGCGGTCAGTGTCATTCCGCCGCAATCGATGATCCGCTGGCCGGCTTACGGCGAGTTGGTCACCTATCCGGCCGGGCTCATCGTCAAGCATCCGCCATCGCTCGACTGGCAGACGGCGGCAGCCATCTGGATGCAGTATCTCACCGCCTATGGCGCGCTGATCGACATCGCCAAACTGAGCAGTGGAGATGCCGTCGTCATTACGGCGGCCTCAAGCAGCGTCGGGCTTGCGGCGATCCAGATCGCCAACAGCATCGGCGCGACGGCGATCGCGGTGACGCGGACACCAGCCAAGAAGCAGGCCCTGCTCGACGCCGGAGCGGCACATGTCGTGGTCTTGGCCGAAGAGGATCTGGCGGCGCGGCTGAACGAGATCTCTGGATCGCAAGGCGTGCGCGTCGTGTTCGATGCAGTCGGCGGCCCGATCTTCGGGCCACTGACGGCTGCGATGTCAAAGGGCGGCATTCTGATCGAATATGGCGGCCTCAGCAGCGAGCCGACACCATTCCCTTTGGCTGCTGTGTTGGGCAAGACGCTGACGCTGCGTGGCTACCTTGTCCACGAGATCACCGGCGATCCGGCGAAGCTGGAAGCCGCCAAGGCGTCCATCCTCGAAGGCCTGGAGATGGGCACGCTGAGGCCGATCATCGACCGGAGCTTTGGCTTCGACCAGATCGTCGAGGCGCACCGCTATCTCGAATCGAACGAACAGTTCGGCAAGATCGTCGTGACGGTCTGAGATCGTGGTGAAGGTCTGAGATCGTGGTGACGGTCTGAGATCGTGGTGACGGTCTGAGCGACGGCGAACTAATCATCCTTGCCGGCACTATCGCCCTTGAAGGTCCGGCTCCGCATTCCTACCTGTCTGATGCGGGCCGGGCCCCTCTGACGATCGCTTCTGTGATTGTGATGTCGGACCGCTTTAACGGGCCCGTTTTCCATCCTTTTCGGTCAAGCGGGCTCATTCCTTTCGGTTGGAGCCCCGTATGACAACTTCTCTCCTTGGTCTGGTTTGCCCCTCCTGCCGCGTCGCGCTCACAATGAGCGAACGCCAGGGTATCGAGATCGATTATTGTCCACAGTGCCGCGGCGTCTGGCTTGATCGAGGCGAACTCGACAAGATCATCGAGCGCTCCGGCAAGGAGGCGTCGCCCGCGCCGCAGCCGACAGCGTTTTCCCAGCCGCAGCAAGGCCAGGGCCGCGACGACGATTATTCCCGCTCGCACGGCCACCGCTATCCGAAGCGGAAGAAATCATTCTTCGAAGAATTGTTCGATTGACCGCATGACGCCCGGTAACCCGGGCCGGCATTGCTGAAAATTTCCAAGAAACACACCGATAAAGGCCAACCCCGATGATGTCTCGCACAAGCCGATTTGCCACCATCTTTGCAGGACTGTTCCTGGCATTCTCCATGGTCGCGATCGATCATGCCGAGGCTCGGCGCGGCGGCAGCTTCGGCAGTCGCGGCACGCGCACGTTCCAGTCGGCGCCGCCGACCAGGACCGCACCAGCGCCGACCGCTCCGGTCGAGCGTTCGATGACGCCCAACACCGGTGTGAACTCTGCCGCCCGGCAGCCGCAGGCCGGCCCGCAAAGACCCGGCTTCATGAGCGGCTTCGGCGGAACGATGATGCGCGGTCTGCTGATCGGTGGCCTGATCGGGCTGCTCTTGGGCCAGGGTTTTGGCGGCCTGGCCGGCATGTTCGGTTTCCTGCTTCAGGCCCTGCTCATCGGCGGCGCGATCATGCTGGCCATCCGCTTCTTCCGGTCGCAATCGGCGCGAGGCCCTGCGCCTGCGCTCGCCGGTGCCGGCAACGCCCAGGCGTCGATATTTGAGAACCGCACTGCGGCACAGCAGCAAACTACGGGCTCGTTCGCAATTCCCGGCTTTGGCGGTGGTTCGGGCGGAGGCTCTGCGACCGCCGGTTCCGAGGAGATCACGCTGGCCCAGACCGATCTCGATGCCTTCCAGCAACTGTTGACCGACGTCCAGGAAGCCTTCGGGCGCGAAGACCATGCTGCGCTCCGCCGGGCGACGACGCCCGAGATGGTGTCCTATCTCTCGGAAGAGCTAGCCGACAACGCCCAGAAAGGTCTCAAGAACGAGGTCTCCGATATCAGTTTGCTGCAGGCCGACGTCGCGGAAAGCTGGCGCGAGGATGACCGCGACTACGCCACGGCCGCGTTGCGCTACGAGTCTCGTGACGTGATGCGCGAACGGGCCACCAACAAGGTCGTCGAAGGCGACGAAGATCAGCCGACGGAGACGACCGAGCTGTGGACATTCATGCGTGAGAATGGCTCGAACTGGAAGCTCTCGGCCATACAGCAGGCTTGAGACCCGGCCAGTTTGTCCGAGGATAGCTGCTGGCGGTTCAGCGCACGATCCTGACGCACATTGGCGTGCCGATCTCGATGGCGCTTCCGGTGTCGGTCAGCATGCCGCTCGCCGCGTCGCGCGCGAAGATCGAGATGCGATCGGCGTTCTGGTTGGCCGAGAACAGATGACCGCCCGACGGCGTCAGCGCCAGATTGCGCGGCGTCGCACCACCGCATGGGGCATAGCCGACGAGGCTTAGCGCACCGGTCTGCTGGTCGACCGCCATGATGACGACGCTGTCATGGCCACGGTTGGAGCCGTAGACAAAACGGCCATCCGGCGAAATCTGGATGTCTGCGCAATGATTGCTGTCGCGCGCCTCGGCCGGCACCGCCGGCTTGGCGTCGATGATCGACAGCTTGCCGGAGGCTTCGTCCAGCGCCAACGACACGACGGTCGAATCCAGTTCGTTCATGACAAAGACGAAGCGCCCGTTCGGATGCAGTGCAAGATGGCGCGGACCCGCACCTGGCGTCAGTGCGGATTCTGCAACCTTTGTCAGGCTGCCATCCTTCTCGATCCGGTACGACACTAGCCGGTCGATGCCGAGATCGGCGACGACAGCCATTCCACCGCCAATGGTTTCGGTGACGCTGTGCGCATGCGAGCGCTCCTGCCGCGCCGCGTTCGGGCCCGTGCCCATGTGAGAAACGCTGGCCAGCGGCGCCGACAAGGCACCATCCTTCTCGAAACCATACACGGCCACGGCGCGGTCCGGACCACCCTCGCCCATGCCGTAATTGGCAACCAGCAGTTTCGTCCCATCGCGGGTGATGGTGTTGTGGGCGGTGATACTGCCAAGTGATGGCTGTTTGTTCAGATAGGTGAGCATGCTCGAACCACGATCGAAGCTGTAAGCCGAGACTGTGCCCTCGCGCCAGGCAAACACTTCCGAATTGGCGTAGATACGCGAACCATCCGATGTCACCGACAGGAAGGTCGGATTGTCGACGTCATTGGTCTCGGCCAATTTCCGGGTTTCGAGCGTTGCTTCGTCAAAACTGTAGACGCTGAGGCCTACGCCGCGCGCGCCCTGAAAATAAGGCGCCTCCCGGTTCAGGCTGCCGACAAACACCAGACAATCCTTGCTCATCATTTCCTCCCCTGCCCGCTTGCGCCTGAGCGCACGGGACCGGCCAAAATTTCGCCTGTCCTCGCTTGCAACGCAACCCCATATGTGAAAATACTATTTACAAAAGAAGATTGACGGGAGGAGACGTCGTGCAATCAGGCGCCTTGACGCGCGTTCTAACGGCTGCCCGGACCCTCCCGCGAGAGCGACAGAACCAGCCATGAACGACTTCGCACCCACTGTCGGCGTCGCCTCGACGTATCCCAGGAACATGCCAGCCGATCACGCCGCGCTGCCGGTTTGGAATGCCGAGAACTGGTTCTACGAGGACTGGCCGGTCGGCCAGAAAATCCGCTCGTTGCGGCGCACGATGGCGGAAGGCGATAGCCACCTTTTCAACACGCTGGTGCTCGACATCCACCCCTATGTGCAGGACCAGATGTTTGCCGAGAGCGAAGGCATTTTCGGCAAGCGGCTGATCGCCGGAGCCTTTGTCTTTTCGGCGGGCCTCGGGCTGGTCGCCACCAACTGCGTCAACGCCTTTTCCTATGGCTATGACAAGCTGCGCTTCATAAAGCCTGTCTTCATTGGCGACACGATCTATTCGATCCGCTCCAACCTCGACAAGAAGCCGCGCTACAAGGAAATGGGGCTGATCCGCGCCAGCTACGAAGTGTTCAAGGGCGAAGGCGAGCTCGTCCTCTATTGCGAGCATCTGCAGACGGTGAAGTACCGCAACCCGGCCGATTTCGTCGGCAAGACGGAGAAATAGAGATGCCGGCGCCAGCCGAATTGCCGCTTGCCGGTCTTGTCGTCGTCGACATGAGCCAGTTCCTGTCCGGGCCTTATTGCTCACTCAGGCTGCTCGATCTCGGCGCCCGTGTCATCAAGATCGAACGCCCAGATGGCGGCGACCTGTCGCGCCGGCTCTATCTCAGCGACACCGAGATCGGCGGCGATTCCACGATTTTCCACGCCATCAACCGCGCCAAGGAAAGCTTTGCCATCGACCTCAAGAACGAGGCCGATCTCCAGGCGCTGCGCGGCCTGTTGGTCAAGGCCGACGTGCTGATCCAGAATTTTCGGCCCGGCGTCATCGAACGGCTGGGCCTCGACTATGAGGCCGTGCGCAAGATCAACCCGCGGCTCGTCTATGCCTCGATCAGCGGCTATGGCGAAGACGGCCCGTGGGTCAAGCGGCCTGGGCAGGATCTGTTGGCGCAATCGCGCTCCGGCGTGATGTGGCTGAACGGCGATGAGGACCAGGGACCGGTGCCATTCGGGCTCGCCATTGGCGACATGCTGGCGGGTGCGGCCTGCGCGCAAGGCATTCTGGCGGCGCTCGTCCGGCGCGGCATTACCGGCCGGGGCAGCCATATCGAAACCAGCCTGCTGGAGGCGCTGGTCGACTTCCAGTTCGAGGTGCTGACCACCCATCTCAATGATGGCCGTCGCTTGCCCAGGCGCTCCAATTTCCGCAGCGCGCATGCCTATCTCTCCGCGCCTTACGGCGTCTATCCGGCCAAGGATGGCTACCTCGCCATCGCCATGACGCCGATCCCCAAACTTGCCGACCTGCTCTCGCTGAGCGAGTTGGCACCCTATCGCGACAAGCCTGCATCGTGGTTCACCGCGCGCGACGATATCAAGGCGATCATCGCGCAGAGGATTGCGACGAAGACCATCGATGAATGGCTGGCCATACTGGAACCCGCCGACATCTGGTGCGCCAAGGTGCTGACCTGGCCGGAAATGCTGGCCAGCGAGGGTTTTCAGTCGCTCGACATGCTGCAGACAGTGACGCGGGAGGACGACGTCTCGATCCTCACCACCAGTTCGCCGCTCCGGGTCGATGGGATCAGGGCCAAGGTCGATCGCGCTGCACCACGGATCGGCGAGCACAGTGCCGCGATCCGCGCGGAGTTCGGCTTGTGACCACGCTCAAGGGCATGACCTGGAGCCATCCGCGCGGCTACGATCCGATGGTCGCCTGCTCGGCGCTGTGGCAGCAGAAAGCCGGTGTCGCCATCGCATGGGACAAGCGCTCGCTGCAGGATTTCGAATCGTTCCCCGTCGAGGAACTGGCGCGCGCCTATGATTTGATCGTTATCGATCATCCGCATGTCGGGCAGATCACTGCGGAAAGCTGTCTTGCGCCACTGGATATCGCCGGCCGCGAGGCGGAACGTACCGCGCTCGCCTCGGGCAGCGTCGGCCAATCCTATCCGAGCTACAACTGGCAGGGACGGCAATGGGCCTTCCCGATCGATGCGGCCAGCCAAGTTTTGGCGTGGCGCCCGGATGCGCTAGAGACACCGCCGGCGCGTTGGAGCGATGTGCTCGATCTCGCCCGGCAAGGCCGCGTGCTGTTGCCGCTGCGGCCGCCGCATGTGTTGATGGTGTTCTACACGCTTGCCGGCAATCTCGGTTATCCCTGCGCCACCGAACCGTCCCGCGATCTCATCGATGTCCAGACCGGCAGCCAAGTCTTCGAAGCGATGCGCGAGATCGCAGCACTGGTCGACCCGGCCTGCTTCGAGATGGATCCGATCGCTGTTTCCGAACGGATGGCGGAGGCTGGCTCCCAGATCGTCTGCGCGCCGCTGATCTATGGCTATGTCTCCTATGCGATATCAGGGTTTCGCGCGCACCGCCTAGCCTTTGCCGACATTCCGACCATCGGCTCCAACGGTCCAATCGGCTCGGCGCTTGGCGGCACCGGCATAGCCGTGTCGGCTTTTTCCGGGGCAAAAGATGCCGCGATCGATTTTGCCTATTGGGTCGCCAGCGGCGATGTCCAGCGCGGTCCCTATGCCGCTGCCGGCGGACAGCCCGGCCACGCGGCTGCCTGGGAAGACCAGAGCGTCAACGCCGCGACCGGCAATTTCTATCGTGACACGCGCGCGACGCTGCAGGGCGCATGGGTGCGGCCGCGCCATGACGGCTACATGGCGTTCCAGCAGGCGGCGTCCGACCGCATCCTTTCCGGCATGACCTCCGGGCACAAAGCCGCCCAGGTCGTTGCCGATCTCATCAGCCTGTTACGGGAGAGTTCTCCGGTGCAGGTGTCCGGCGCTGCCGGTGGAGGAGCCTGAACGAAACCGAACGGAGGAGATCAAGATGACAAGAATGATAAGCGGCCTTATGGCCGCAACCGCCTTTGTATCCATCACGACAATTGCCTATGCCCAGGATGTGCAAGGCGTCATCGGCGGGCTGCCGACCGAACTCAAGGCGCAGTATGACGGCGCGCCGCAAAAGGTGCTGCCTTCTGCCTGGGACAATTTCACCCCGCCGCCGAAGCCTTGGAAATGGTGCCACTCGGAATCCTACCAGGGCAATCCGTGGCGCGTGACGGTCACCAAGGAGTTGAAACGTCTGGTCGACGGATTGATCGCCGACGGCACGGTGTCCAGCTTCGAAGTGTCTGACTCCAACAACGATGCCAGCCAGCAGATCAACCAGATCCGCGCCTTCATCGACAAGAAATGCTCGATCATCACCTCGATCCCTGGCTCGGCGACGGCGCTCGACGATGCGATCGATGCCGCCGCCAAGGCCGGCATTCCCTTCATCACCGCGGCCGGCTCGGTGACCAGCCCGAACGCCATCAATGTCGATTCCAACTATGCGCGCTGGGGCTATGACATGATGACAGCGATCGGCAAGGCACAGCCGGACGGCGCCAGCATCCTGCTGGTCGAAGGCATTGCCGGTCATCCAATCGTGGTGCAGGAACGCCAGGGTGCGGACAAGGCGTTGGTTGAAAATCCCAAGCTGAAGATTTCGCGCAACGTCAATGGCAACTGGACCGCGAACGTCACCAAGACCGTCGTGCTGCAGGCGATCGCCACCAATCCGGCGCCGATCGATGCGGTGTGGACGACCGGCAGTGAGAGCCGCGTCGTCGCCGAGGCCTTCGCCGAAGCCGGCCGGCCGGCGCCGCTGATCACCGGCTCGATCACCGGTGACGCGCTCGGCTATTGGAAGGCCAACCCCGACAAATACCGCTTCGAAGGCCACGCCGTGCTGCCGCACTGGACCGCCGAGACACTGTTCCGCGTCGGCGAGCGCATGCTTGACGGCCAGAAGCCAAAGCTGAACACGCTGCTGATCCCGATCCCACCGGTGCACAGCGCCGATCTCGGCCAATGGTACAAGGACTGCATGACGACGGATGCCGTCTCGATCTTCCCCATCCCGCCCAAGGATCCGATGCCGGAGGAATGGCTCGACGCCTATTTCTCCAATCCGGCGCCGACCAAGGGCTGGGATTATGCGAAGGTACCGGACGCCTGCGCGAAGTGACACCATCGACAGACCCAGCAAGCCGGCTCCTTTCGGGGAGCCGGCTTGCCAGCTTCGAAACACGGCATGCTTGAAATCAAAGACATATCCAAACGCTATGGCGAGACGGTCGCGCTTGCCGACGCTTCGATCGCGTTCCGGGCTGGCACCATCCACACCATCCTGGGCGAAAACGGTTCGGGCAAGAGCACGATGGTCAAGCTGCTGTCCGGCATCGTCCAGCCGGACAGTGGCGCGATCCTGCTGCAGGACCAGCGGTTTTCGGGGGCCAACCCGTCGGCCTTCCAGGCGCAAGGTTTTGCCACGGTGTTCCAGGAGGTGCTGATCGCGCCGGACCGCAGCGTGACGGACAACATCCTGCTAGGCCTCGATGGGTTGATCCGCCGCACCGTGCCGCGCAATGAGCGCCGCGACCGAGCGGCAGCCGCACTGAAGCGGTTCGCCGTAACCAACGTTCCGCTCGACACGCCCGCCGGCCTGTTGCCGCTGGCCGCGCAGCAACTGGTGGTTCTCGCCCGCGCGATCGTGCGCAATCCCAAAATCCTGATCCTCGACGAGGTCACCGCGGCACTCGATTTCGCCGACCGCGAATCCGTCTTTTCGCTGATGCGCGCGCTGGCCGGCGAAGGTTGCCTCATCCTGTTTATCACGCACCGCATGGATGAGGTGATGTCGCTGTCGGATCGCATCTCGATCCTGCGCGGCGGCAGTGTGGTGCGCACCGAGGAACGCGGCGCCTCGACACCAGCGGAATTGCTGAAGGCGATGGCGCCCCGTACCGCGGCGGAGTTGGCGCATGGTTGATCACCCGGCTCCTGGTCTAGCCGTCCGCGACCTCGTCATCGCGCCGGGCGCCAGCGCAATAACGCAGACCATCGCTCCCGGCGAAATCGTCGGCCTTGCCGGCCTCGACGGCCACGGCCAGGAACTGTTCCTGAAAATGCTCGCCGGCTTGGCGTCGCCACTTGCCGGCTCGATCGAGTTGGCCCTGTCCGGCCCATCCCGCAAGATCACCGGGTTCCGCAAGGCCGTCGCCAGCGGCATCGCCTATCTGCCGCGCGACCGGCGTGCCAACGGCATTTTTCCGACGCAGTCGGTGCTGGACAATTTCGCCGTTTCGACCTTGTCGCGCGACACCCGTCTCGGCCTGATCAGTCCAACGGCGCGCAAGGCGCGCTACGACATCTACCGCGAAAAACTGTCGATCGTGGCACCCCGGCCGGATGCGCCGATCACCACTCTGTCGGGCGGCAACCAGCAGAAGGTGCTTTTGGCGCGGGCGTTGGCGTTGGAGCCCGCCATCCTGCTGCTCAACGACCCGACGCGCGGCGTCGACGTAGCGACGCGGCATGTGCTCTATGACGTCTTTCGCGGGCTGGCGGCCGACGGCATGGGGCTGGTCATCCTGTCCAGCGAGATCGAGGAGATTCTTCTGCTGTGCCAGCGCGTGCTGGTGTTCCGGGAAAACGAGGTCGCGGCGGAAATCTCCGGCGAAGCGCTGACCACCGACGGCGTGATCTCCGCTATGTTCGGACGTGCGGCATGAGCCCCGTCACGCGCCTCCTCTCTCTTGGACGAAACATCGGCTTTGCGGTGGTGCTGCTGGTCGTCCTGCTTGCGGTCAATCTCATTCTCAGCCCGGGGCGGTTCCAGCCGGGATCATGGGGCGCGCTGGTCGGACTGGCCGCGCCGTTGATCGGCGCGGCCATCGCCTCGACACCGGTGATCCTCGCCGGGCGCGGCGGCATCGACATCTCGGTCGGGCCGTTGATGGGCTTCGTCAACGCAATGGTGATCCAGATGCTTTTCCTCAAAGCCGGCATCTCGTCACCGCTGCTGCTCGTGCCGGCGGCCCTGCTCATCGGCGCGCTGGTCGGCGCGGCGAATGGTTTCCTGGCAACGATCGTGCGCATTCAGCCGATCGTCGCCACGCTCGGCACCTATCTGATCCTCACCGGCATCACGCTGACGATCCTGCCGGCGCCGATCGGCCCGGCGCCGGCGTGGCTCAAGGCCTTGGCTGGTCCTTGGTCGATGCTGCCGCTGGCCTTGATGTTCATCGCCTGGTGGCTGGTGCGGCGCCTTCCCTACTACGACCAGCTGATGGCGGTCGGCAGCGACGACCGCGCCGCCTACACCGCCGGTGTCGATGTCACACGCGTGCGCTTCATCGCCTATGTCATGACCGGCATCTTTGGCGGATGTGCCGGGCTGATGCAGACGGCGCTGATTGGCTCGGCCGACCCCAATATCGGGCCAACCTACACGCTGATCGCGATTGCCGCCGTGGCGCTGGGCGGCGTCAGCCTGGCCGGCGGGCGTGGCGGTGTCGCGGGTGCCGCCATCGGCGCCATCGACATCTTCCTGCTGCAAAGCGTGCTGACGACGTTCAACGTCTCGACCTTCGTGCTGCAGATCGCCTATGGCGCCATACTGGTGCTGGCGGTGATGCTGACCGCGCTGCAGGAACGTCTTGCCACGAGGGGGACGCTGACATGACTGGGCGAAACCTGTTTGCGACAACCAATGCCCGCGTCATCGGCGCTTTCTGCGTCGCCGCCCTTCTGCACCTTGCCGGCACGGTTCTGATTCCCGGCTACTCCGCGCCGTTTGCGATACGCGCCATGCTGGTGCTCGCTTCGCTGCTCGCAGTCGCCTCGATCGGACAGACGCTGGTCGTCATCATGGGCGGCATCGACCTGTCGATCCCCTTCGTCATCGGCTTCGCCAATGTCGTCGCCGCACAGCTCTATGGCGATGGCTGGAATTTTGTCCTGGTCTGCGGCCTCGTCGGCGTTCTGGCGCTTCTCATCGGTGGGCTGAACGGGCTGATCTCGCGCAGCCTCGACATCCAGCCACTCATCGTCACGCTCGGTATCGGCATGGTGGTGCAAGGGTTGGTGTTGCTGTGGACGGCAGGCTTCCCGTCAGGCTCCGCACCGCAGGCGGTTTCCAGCTTCGTGTCGATCGGCGGATCGGCCGGGCCGCTGCCGGTGCCGTGGCTGGTGCCCAGTCTCGTCGTGCTGGCCGCACTCGTCGTGCTGGTGCTGGAGCGGACGCCCTATGGCCGCCGGCTCTATGCGCTGGGCAGCAATCCGGGGGCGGCGCCGCTGGCGCTGATCGATCCGGTTCGCATGTGGGTTATCACCTATGCCGCGAGCGCTTTCTTCGCCGCCGTGGCCGGCGTGCTGTTGCTTGGCTTCACCGGCTCGGCCTATGGCGATGTCGGCCAGCCCTATCTGTTCCAGACGATTGCAGCCGTGGTCGTCGGCGGCGCGGCTTTGGTCGGTGGCCGCGGCAGCTATCTCGGCACGATCGCTGGCGTGCTGGTGCTGACCGAGATTAACACGCTGCTGATCGGCCTCGGCTTCCAGCCGTCGGCGGTGCAGGCGGCACTGGGCTTCATCATCGTGCTGCTGGTCTCGCTCTACGGCCGCGAGCGGCACGTCTCGACGACGATCTGACGGCGGCTACTTCAACCGCCAGAGCTTGCGGGCATTCCCCGACAACAATCCCTCGCGCTCAGAAGCGCTGCAGCCGGAAAGTAGCGCATGGGTCGCGGCAACCCAGGTCGAAAGGCCACCGCCAAGCGTGCAGACCGGCCAGTCACTGCCCCAGACGACACGGTGCCAGCCGAACGAACCGATGGTGTGCTCGACATAGGGCCGTAGTGTCTCTACCGTCCAGGCAGGACCGGCATAGGCAACGACGCCGGAAATCTTGGCCATGACATTCGGACGCTTCGCGATCTCGCTCATGTGCTCGCGCCAAGGATGCTCGGCATTGCCGTTGATGTCGGGCACGCCGCAATGGTCGAGGACGAACTGGACGTCGGGCGCCAGGTCGGCCAGCGCGATCGCCTTGGGGATCTGGTGCGGCAGCACGACGAGGTCGAAGGTCAGGCCGGTGCCGCCAAGCCGCTTGATGTTTTCCCGGAAAAGCGCGCCTTCCGAGAGATCGTCGGGCACGACGTGGAGGACGCGGCGGAAACCCTTGACGAAAGGATTTGTCTGCTGGCGTTCGAGATAGGTGGCAAAGTCAGCCTCTTCCGGCCGGCACGATGCGATCACTCCGGTGAGCATGCTGCCGGGCTGCCGTGACAGATTTTCGACACGTGCGGTCTCTGCTTCGATGTCAGCTGGATCGACATCGACCTCCATGTGCAGCACGCGTTCGACGCCAACACGCTGCGCCTCCGCGGCGTACTCCTCGTAAGAGAAATCGCGGTTGAGCGCCGGCACGCCGGCAAGCCAGGGATAGCGTAAGGCCGAGCGATCGATGAGATGCAAATGGGTGTCGATGATCATGGCAAGGCTCCTCCTCTTGGCTGTTCAAATCATCTCACGGAGGAATTCTTCATTCAAATAAGAATTTATGCCGATGAACCGACAGTCGAGCCTGCCAGGTGCGACAGGTTCTCGCATGTTGCCAGCAACAGCTCGATGGTCCGGGTGATGTCCGGCGCGGCAGGCGTGTTGATGACGGTGATGTAGGGGATCGACAAAGCGGCGATCGCCCTGCCATCGGAACTGCGCACCGGTGCCGAGAGATTGAAGACGCCTGCCGTCTGCATCGAGGCCATCATCTCGTAGCCGCGGTCGCGGATCTGGTCGAGCCGGGTGAAGAACTCCGCCGATTGCGGTGTCTTGTCTGTGCTGCGGACGTATTCCGAAATCATCATCTGCCGCTCTTCCTGCGAGCGGAAGGCGAGCAGCACATGGCCAGATCCGGTGTCGAAGAGGCTGATGTGGGAGCCGACCCGGATCGAGATGCCCCAGTAGTCCGGCGCTTCCTGCTGAGCGATGACCACAGCGGAACCGCGATCAAAAACAACGAGTTGATTGGCCTGCTGCGAGGTCTCGGCCAGCTCGCGCATGAGCGGCGTGGCGTAGGAAACCAGCCGCCGCACCGGGGCGTGCAGTTGCGCCAGGCCGAACAGTTTCAGCGTCAGCGAATAGCGGTCGCCATCGAGCCGAGTGACATAGCCGCGCCGCACCAGCCGATCGAGCATGCGGTAGAACTCATTGGGGCTGCGGTCGAGTTTCTTGGCGATTTCCGCCTGCGTCAGGCCGYCGTCGACGCCAGCCAGCAGCTCAAGGATGTCGAGCCCCTTGTCGAGCGCCGGCGCGCGATAGCGCTCGTCTTCGCTGTCGTCCATGGGTCATCTCTCCAGTGAATTGTTCCCTTCATATACGCAGGAACGCAGCCGGCGGAAACAAATTTCGCCTTGACGTATCCATGAATGTTTTGTTTGTATATGAATGTAGCACTTCTTGTCATCAGACGAGTTGCGGTCGCCTGCCAAGGCGCACCAAGGGAGGATACCAATGAACAGACTGCTTTCCGGCGTGTCCGCCGGCGCATTGTTGCTTGCATTCGGTGCAGGCACGGCCCTTGCCGGCGACCTGCCCGGCAAGTTCGAAGGCGTGACCGTCGACGTGAAACTGATCGGCGGCCAGCAATATGAAAAGCTCTACGAGCGCATTCCCGAATGGGAGAAGGCAACCGGCGCCAAGGTCAACATCCTGACCAAGAAGAACGGTTTCGACATCGACAAGGAACTTAAGTCGGACATCGCCTCGGGCAGCACCAACTGGTGCGTCGGCTGGAACCATTCGTCGTTCGCGCCGCAATATACCGGCCTCTACACCGACCTCAGCAAATTGCTGCCCAAGTCGGAGATCGATGCCTTCGTGCCGTCGACGATCAAGTCGGCGACCATCGACGGCAAGCTGGAAATGCTGCCGCGCGCGCAGTTCGACGTTTCGGCGCTCTACTACCAGAAGAGCCTCTACGACAACGCCGACAACAAGACCAAGTTCAAGGCCAAATACGGCTATGATTTGGTGCCGCCGGACACCTGGAAGGAGGTCACCGACCAGGCCGAGTTCTTCGCCAACCCGCCCAATTTCTACGGCACGCAATTTGCGGGCAAGGAAGAGGCGATCAATGGCCGCTTCTACGAGATGGTCGTCGCCGAGGGCGGCGAATATCTCGACAAGGACGGCAAACCGGTCTTCAATTCCGAGGCTGGCATCCGGGCGCTCGACTGGTTCGTCAATCTCTACAAGGCCAAGGCCGTGCCGGCCGGCACGACCAACTACCTCTGGGACGATCTCGGCCAGGGCTTTGCCTCGGGCACCGTCGCCATCAACCTCGACTGGCCGGGCTGGGCCGGTTTCTTCAACGATCCGAAATCGTCGAAGGTGGCGGGCAATGTCGGCGTGAAGGTCGCGCCGAAAGGGTCTTCCGGCAAGCGCACCGGCTGGTCCGGCTTCCACGGCTTCTCGGTGACCGAAAACTGCCCGCACAAAGAGGCCGCGGCTTCACTGGTGTGGTGGCTGACCAACGAGGACAGCCAGAAGCTCGAAGCCGCCGCCGGCCCGCTGCCGACCCGCACAGCGGTCTGGGATTGGGACCTGAAGCAGGCCGAGAACGATCCTTACAAGAAGGAGGTTCTTTCCGCCTTCCAGGAAGAAGCCAAGCACGCCTTCGCCGTGCCGCAGACGCCTGAATGGATCGAAATCTCGAACGCAGTCTATCCGGAACTGCAAGCGGCGATCCTTGGCGACAAGACCTCGAAGCAGGCACTGGACGAAGCCGCCGCCAAGGCGACGCAGATCCTGCAGGACGCCGGCAAGCTGTAGAAACGACTTCGACGGCTGCCTCCCCCATCGTGATGGGGGAGGCGATCGCGTCTTGGCGTATGCTCGGCGATACATGGCCCTTTCGTCGCGTCCGCCTCGGCGCCAGTCCAATGCAACATTTCAGGAATTCTGATGAAGGGCTTCAAGCCATCCGCGCCATTCCTGCTGCTGCTTCCGGCGTTCATCGTGCTGGCGGCGGTCGTCGTCGTGCCGCTGCTGCTCTCGCTCTATTCCAGCTTCACACCCTTCCGGCTGACCAAGCCCGAGACGTTCTATGTCTTCATCGGCTTCCGGAATTATCTGTCGATCCTGGCCAACACCGATTTCTGGTGGGCGTTCGGCCGCACGGTGCTGCTGCTGACGATCGCGCTCAATCTCGAAATGCTGCTTGGCCTCGGCCTTGCCATGCTGGTCGAGAAGGCGACGCGCGGCCAGCGCATCCTGCGCACGTTGATGATGTTTCCGATGATGTTCTCGCCGATCCTCGTCGGCTTCCAGTTCAAGTTCATGTTCAACGACAATATCGGCTTGGTGAACAACGCTCTGCAGTCGCTCGGCATCACGCAGGACGCCATTCCGTGGCTTATCGAAGGGCACCTCGCCTTCATCGCCATTTCGATCGCCGAGATCTGGTCGTCAACGGCGATCTTCGCCATCCTGATCCTGGCAGGCCTGCTCGCCATGCCCAAGGAGCCGATCGAGGCGGCGCGCGTCGACGGCTGCACACCGTGGCAGACATTCCGCTATGTGACGTGGCCCTTCGTCATGCCCTTCGCCTACATCGCCATGACCATCCGCTCGCTCGACGTCGCGCGCGCTTATGACATCGTCAAGATCATGACCGATGGCGGACCGGCGGGCCGCACCGAACTGTTGTGGACGCTGGTGGCGCGCACCGCCTACAGCGACGGGCGCATGGGCATGGCCAACGCCATGGCCTATTTCTCGATCCTGCTGTCGATCGCCTTCACCGTCTATTTCTTCAACAAGCTCGCCGCGGCGCGCACGCAGATCGGTGCGGAGTGGTGATGGACGAGAATTCTTCCGCCCGCCTGAAGCGCCGGCTGCTCGGCATCGTCTATCGCATCGGCCTGTTCCTGGCGATGCTGACGATCTGCCTGCCTGGCCTGTGGATCGTCATCTCGTCGCTGCGGCCGACCGTCGAGATCATGGCCAAGCCGCCGGTATGGATCCCGCAAGAGGTTTCGTTCGACGCCTATGTTTCGATGTTCTCAGGCATCGGCAAGGGTGGCATCCCGGTCATCGAATATTTCCGCAACTCGCTGATCATCTCGGTGACCTCGACTGTCATTGCGGTCGCCATCGGCATGGCCGGCGGCTACGCCTTCGCGCGCTACCGCTTCCGCGGCAAATCAAGCGTCTTTCTCGGCCTGATGCTGACGCGCACGGTGCCGGGCATCGCGCTGTCGCTGCCGCTGTTCTTCCTCTATGTGCGGCTCGGCATCATCGACACGCATTTCGGACTGATCCTTGCCTATGTCGCGCTCAATGTGCCGTTCACCATCTGGCTGATCGACGGCTTTTTCCGCCAGGTTCCCAAGGATCTCGCCGAAGCGGCGCAGATCGATGGCTGCACGCGCTGGCAGGCGTTCTGGCAGGTCGAGTTCCCGCTCGCCGGGCCGGGCATCGCGTCGGCCGCTATCTTTGCCTTCCTGACCTGCTGGAACGAGTTCGCGCTGGCCTCGCAATTAACCCGCTCGGTCAGCGCCAAGACACTCCCGGTCGGCCTGCTCGACTATACCGCCGAATTCACCATCGACTGGCGCGGCATGTGCGCGCTTGCCGTGGTGATGATCATCCCGGCGCTCACCCTCACCTACATCGTCCAGAAACACCTTGTCGGCGGCCTGACCTCCGGCGCGGTGAAAGGCTGATCCCATGGCAACGGTTTCCCTCAAAAAGCTGACCAAGCGCTACGGCAATATCGGGATCGTGCATGGCATCGATCTCGATATCACCGACCGCGAATTCATCGCCCTGGTCGGCCCCTCCGGTTGCGGCAAGTCGACGACGCTGCGGATGATCGCCGGACTGGAAGAAATCAGCGCCGGCTCGATCGAAATCGGCGGGCGCGTCGTCAACGATCTGCCGCCGCGCTCGCGCAACATCTCGATGGTGTTCCAGTCCTACGCGCTCTATCCGCACATGACAGTGCGCGAGAATCTCGGCTTCTCCTTGAAGATCGCCGGTGCGGCCAAGGAAGACATGGAGCGKCGTGTTGCCGAAGCCTCGGCCATTCTCGGTCTCGACACGCTGCTCGACCGCCGCCCGTCGCAACTGTCCGGCGGCCAGCGCCAGCGCGTCGCCATGGGCCGCGCCATCGTGCGCGATCCC